>JALYGX010000219.1 GCA_030776905.1 Cyanobacteriota bacterium
GAGAGTGCAAAGCCGTTTGAGTCGGTTGAGCGATTTTAAATGCCACTGAGGCTAGTATTAGGAAATTACGAATCTAGCCACGCAGCCATTGAATAATTGCCTCAGGTAGCTGAGTTCTCGTTCTAGTAGTTGGTTCAATGCAAATGTGCCTGGTAATTGCCTTTGCTAATTCCTGTTGGGATGACGACGCGGCAACAATTTGATAGGCAATCTCAAACTTATTGTCATCCAGTTGTTGAGGCATCAAGTGAATCAGCAACTCATCGCCACAATACATTGGGCGGCGAAAATCGACACTGGCATGGATGATGGGAATCGCTGCTACTGGATTGCTAAAAAATGACTGGAGATTAATACCCGAAGCGGCTAGAGAGGCTTCGTAAGCTTCGTGGCACATCGATAAGACGTTGGCAAAGTAGACAACACCAGCCGCATCAGTATCCTGAAAGCGAACAGTGCGGTTGTAGGTATACGGCATTGATTATCTCTTGAGCTAGGACACCTTATGCAGTGGAAATAATACTGCTCGACAGGCTACCTAACTAACATCCTTCTTTGGACAGATGACAGAAGTCGTGACAGACTGGTGGAGCCAACCTACTTGTCATAGCGATCGCTGTCTGCCTCATGGAACCTATTAATGTGCAATGGAAAATCGAACTCTGCTCAGAATGTCGCAGCCTTGCTGTCAAGAGTCGGGATGGTTTTTTGGGATGCTTGAAGTGTCGGGAGTTGTTCCATGAGTCAGTTAGCCAATACCCAAATGGGGGATGTGTCTATTGTGGTCAACCCTTAATCTTACTAATGGAAGCTTGTCTAACTTGTGGAAATCAGCCCAAACAAGAAAAACTCAGTTGTCATTAGGCCTGTCTTGAAAGTGGTGAGTGCTGGGTGACAAGAGAGGAAATCGATCGCCAGCCCTAAAAGCTTTGCCTAACAAGAATTTCAGCCAACAGCGCTGCCGTTAGTTATTCAAGAGCAATCATCGAGCGATCGCAGATTATTTTGTATGAATTCACAAATTATTCACAAGTTCTGGATATTCTATTATTTGTAAGCTTTTGGACTACTGATATGCCCTCCCTCTTAAAAGAGCGGGAGGGTATTTTGTATAGATTGCTTTTGTTAGACAAGTTAGCCAATTATTTTGTATGAATTCACAAATTATTCACAAGTTCTGGATATTCTATTATTTGTAAGCTTTTGGACTACTGACGTGCCCTCCGCCTTGCAAGAGTCGGGAGGGCATTTTGTATAAATGGCTTTTCCTGGATACAGTTAGGCGCTCTGCCGTAGGCGGCATTGCTTCGCTAGCGGCATCATTCACAAATTTTTCACACCTATTGCTTACAGTTTTGTTAAACCTTTGATGTAGACGGAGGCTCTCCCCACCAAGAGGGAGAGCATTTTTTTTTACTTGTGGGGCTTTAACCGAGATAAGCTTTTCTCACACGCTCGTCATTGAGTAAATCGGAGGCAAGTCCTGTGAGAGTCAGTTGTCCAGCTTCTAAAACATAGCCTCGATGGGCTGTTTGTAAGGCGAGGTTGGCGTTTTGTTCTACTAATAAGATTGTGACTCCGCGTTCGTGTAGCTGGCGAATCACGGAGAAGATTTCACGCACGACTTGGGGAGCTAAACCCAGACTCGGTTCATCGAGTAACAAAAGTTTAGGTCGGCTCATTACCGCACGAGCGATCGCTAACATTTGCTGTTCGCCACCACTCAGGGTACCCGCCAACTGATTACGCCGTTCTCCCAAACGGGGAAAGGTGAGAAATTGATGTTCGATATCTGATTTGATTCCCAAACGGTCAGAGCGAGTATAAGCTCCCAACTCCAGATTCGTCAAAACCGTTTGCCGAGCCAGAACCCTTCGTCCTTCAGGACTTTGGGCAATACCAAGACTCACGACTTCATCGGGGCGACAGCGCGTAATGTCTCGTCCGTTGTAGAGGATTTGACCTTTTGAAGGATTGATCAACCGAGAAATAGCTCTAAGAGTAGTACTTTTTCCTGCTCCATTCGCACCAATTAGCGTCACGATCTCACCTTCGTTAACTACCAGATTCGTATCGATAAGCGCTTTAATAGCACCGTAGTTAACGTATAGGTTTTCGACTTCAAGCAGGGGTTTTGTCATTGGTCATCGGTTATTGGTCATTGGTTGTAGAGGTGGGTTTAGCTAGTTACTTTTTGCTCTAACAGATAAATCTTGCTCAAAACCTGCTTTTACATTGATTAGAGACAAGCCGAACTAACAACTAACCGTTAACTGCGCCCTCATCTCCTAAATAGGCTTCAATCACTGCTGGGTCATTTTTGACGTTTTCCGGTTCACCCAAAGCAATCAACTGACCAAAGTCTAAGACGGCAATGCGATCGCACAATCCCATGACTAACGGTACGTGATGCTCGATTAGTAGTACTGTCAAATTAAAGGAGTCACGGATTTGGCGTATCAACTCGCTCAATGCTCCTTTTTCGTTGGGATTCATACCTGCGGCGGGTTCATCTAGCAGTAGGATTTTCGGTTTTAGGGCTAAGGCGCGAGCAATCTCTAACCGTCTTTGGTCACCATAAGCAAAGTTACGGGCTTGTTGCTCTGCTCTCTCGGCAAGTCCCACTAATGCTAATAATTCTAAGGCTTTCGATAACGTTTGCTTTTCTTGGGCGGCAGCTATAGGCAGTCCAAATATACCTGAAATTAAACCAGTTCTGTTGTGGATGTGATAGGCGATCGCTACATTTTCCAGCGCTGATAAATTGCCAAACAAGCGCAAATTTTGAAAGGTACGGGCAATTCCTTTAGCAGCGATTTTGTGAGGACGCAGCTTGGTAATTTCTTCCCCTTCATAAATCAGTTGACCGCCTGAAGGTGGCATTAAACCTGTAATCAAATTAAACAGCGTAGTTTTCCCGGCTCCATTCGGTCCAATCAGACCAAATATTTCGTTTTTCTGTACCGTGAAGGAGACTTTATTCACCGCCACAAGGCCACCGAAACGGCGAGTTATTTCTCTTACCTCCAATACAGGGTTTAAACCGTCTAAAACATTTTGATGAGCAGTCATTGTTTTTGCCGTTTTAGGGGTTTAAATCGCTTCAATAAGTCTGGGGTAATAATACCTTGAGGGTAGAACACACTACCGATTACAATCAGTAGCCCAAAAATAATTAAGCGACCATCGCGCAGGAATTGTGCCAGCCAGGTGGGTAGACCACTGGTTCCGGAAATGCCTCGTAGCGCTTCGGGTAATGCCGTCAGCACCATGCCTCCTAACACTGGCCCCACAAATGTTCTAGAGCCACCAATTAATACAAATGCTAGGTAAATTATACTAGCATCAAAAGTCCCTTGACGGGCATTCCAGGTATTTAAGAAATGAGCGCTCACTGCCCCAACTAGTCCTGCTAAAATTGCCCCTAAAGTAAAAGACAGCACTTTATAATACGTTGGGTTAATGCCCATTGCATCAGCCGCTAGTTCATCTTCACGGATAGCACTCAAAGCTCGACCAACCCGGATGCGTTCCAGGCGATAGAGGAAGAACATACTCAAAATCAGCATCGGTAGAGCTATCCACAGATACTCGATTGGAGATTGAAAGGGTTGAGGAATGCCAAAAATTCCGACAGCACCGCCTGTAATTTCCCAGTTTAAAGCTAAAACTCTTAGGATTTCCACAAAGGCAATGGTGGCAATTGCTAAATAAATTCCTCGTAATCGGAGAACCGGAATTCCAAGTACGATCGCGAGTATTCCAGAAACTAAAGCCGCCACTAGCATTTCTAACAATAAATAAGGGATAGGAAACAGAGTGCCTGTAAACTTAAATACTTGAGTTGATAAGATTGCCGCTATATAACCCCCCAAAGCATAGAATCCTGGAGTCGCCAAAGATAGTTGACCCGCCATCAGTGGCAGGTACACCGAAAGCCCTAATATGGCTCCAAAAATCATCGAGACGATTAAGAAGCCGTAGTTATTAATAAAATCTGACATTTATAGTAGTGGTTTATTGTTTTAATCTATGAGTGCGCACAGCCGTGCGCCCCTACATAATCCATGACTAATGCTTGAGTACCAGCCAGGATACCACCAGCAAAGTCATCTTGCTTGAAGCGAGGAATAATTTCTTTATCTTAGCCGCCGGGAAGACCCCAAGTGCAGCGTAGCGAAACTAGGGGTAATTCACGATATGCCAGTTATCCCATAAGTCTATTGCCTTGCTCCCATAAATGAGCCATAGCTAAACTTTTGTGATACGCGCTCTTCCTAACAATCCTTGGGGTCTAACTAGGAGCATGATGAATAATAGGGCAAATGCGATCGCATCTTTATAACCCGAATAGTCCGAAGGGACAAAAGCTTCTGCCAAACCAAGCAGCAATCCCCCCACTACTGCACCCGGAATATTTCCCAAACCTCCCAACACAATCACCCCTAAACCTTTCAGACCAAAAGCAATCCCAAAGTAAGGACCAGCAATACTCACACTAGAACCGACTAACGTTCCTGCCAAACCTCCAAGGAATCCACTCAAAAAGAAAGTGATTAAAATAAAACGTTCTGTATTAATCCCCAACAGGCTTGCTGTCGTCGCATCCTCCGCCACAGCTTGCAAAGCTTTACCTATTTTCGTGTAATTAATCAAATAAGTTAAAATTGCTAAGATTATTGCAGATACCCCAAATATGACGACTTGAACGGTACGTATCATCACGGGTCTTGCTGCCGTTCCAAAATTAATTGCAGGAGGCAAATCTCCGTAAGCATTAGCCGGAAATGTATAGATTTCCGCACCAACCAAATACTGAATCAAATTTACAATTACAACAGCCGCACCCAAACTCGAAACCAAAGTCAAAAGTGGGTCAGCACCTCTAGCACGTAGGGGTTTAAACGCCAAACGTTCCACTACAACTCCAGCTAGACCAGCTAAAATGCTACCTAAAAATAAGGCGATAACAAAAGGCAACTGTACGGGCAAAGACGCATTAGCCAGCAATCCATTAAAACCAAAGGCTCCTCCTGCTAGGCTATAGGTGAAGTAAGCCCCCAGTGTAAAAATAGCACCGTGAGCGAAATTGATAATTCCTAGAATAGAAAAAACCAGTGTATAACCTAAGGCAAAAATGGCATAGACACTTCCGATAGATAGACCATTCAGGAATTGTTGTAGAAACAGGGGAAAATCCATAATCAATTTTTAGTTTGAAGAATCATTGGTCATTAGGAAACTATCAATGACCAATGACTAACTAATATCAACTTACTTCAAGAACGAGAACTTACCATTTTTTCCATCTGCATCCATCTTGACCTGAGCGACATAAAACTGACTTTGTTTTATTTCACCCTCTGGATCGAAAGCAATATCCCCTAGAGGTGTGTCGTATTTGCCCGCTAAAATTTGCTTATTCAGTTGCGTGCGTAACTGCTGTAGAGACAAGGTGTTGAGTTTAGTCTGACTATCCAAAGCTTTCAAGGCTTCTACAAATACCTGAACCCCGGTGAAGGCTTGAGCACTAAATTGTGGCGGTTCTTTCTTGTTTTGTGCTTTATAAGCGTCTCGAAAAGCTTTGTTAATCTCACTGGGTAATTCAGGACTATAGGCTTGAGCGATTAAAACATCATTACATTGTGCCTGACAAACGGGAAATAGATTGGAGGTATTCAGACCATTGCCGCCAATGATTAAACCTTTATATCCCAGTTGACGCAGTTGCTTGATTAAATTACCGCCATCTGATGCTAGACCTGAGATAATTATTAGGTCAGGTTTGAGATTCATGGCATTTGTGGCTTGACTTTGGAAATCCGTATCAGTAGTTTGAAACTTTTGTACGGTCACTAAATCAAGTTTTTGGTCTTTAACCGTCTGCTGGAAGGTTTCGGTTTCTGACTTACTGAAGGCATCATTCTGAGCAAAAAAGACAGCGACTTTCTTAATCTGAGGATTAATTTTGAGTGCTTGTTTGACAGCGTTCGGAGCAACAACGGCTACAGGTGCTGACACACGAGAAATGTATTCCCCAATCTGAGGAATTCCTTTAGCTGTATTAGAAGGTGCTAAGACAGGTACTTTAGCGCGTTCAGCAATTGGATCGGCGGCAAAGGCTTGCTGCGATAGGGTTGGTCCCACAATCCCAACAACTTTATCTTGGGTAATTAAGGTATTGAAAGCGTTAATCGTCCCTTGTTCATCGCCTGCGGTGTCTTGGAAAACTAACTTAATCGGTGTGCCGTTGACACCACCTTTTTGATTAAAATACTGTTCGGCAATTTTTGCCCCAGTAACTTCTTCTTGACCCAGTAAAGCAACATTACTAGTCTGTGCTACGGCAATGCCAATGGGTATACCTGTCCCTGCTGATGTATTACCTGAACTATTGGTATTTGTGGCAGGTTTATTGGTCTGACTACAGGCAACAACCAGCACAAAGGTGAGGAAGGACGTGAGAATTTTTGTAAAGATATTTTTCTTAAACATCTGAAACTTCCGCCATGAGAGCATTTTCTATTATCTGTCTCAAGGTGGAGGTTTTGAAGACTTAAGTCTGATTTTTCTTCAAGACCTAGACGTGAAACGGCATAGCCAGGGTTAAGAAGGCGGGAGAATGCAGTAGTACTTGTGACATCGGACGCGGCAGAGTTACTCTTCATCGGTGAAGCAGAATAACTTAAGGAAGAGCGGCAAGCAGCGCAGTAACGATTAAGTGTTACAAACAACACGGGAATCGCGACTCATCAGTTCGGTTGTACGACCCAAGAGCGATGACTAAATACAGTACTCTCGTAATCAGTAGAGCAAATAGTTGTAGGTAATGCGCTTTCGTTGTGCATAGGGAAAGATCGTGGTGCAAAAGTGGTTGTTACCAAGCTTAAGTGAAGTTTTAGCCCGCAGCGAACAGACGGGGCTGAATGATTGGGTTGCGCCTCTGGTTGAACAGGCAACAGTAACCGGCAATGGTCAGCGAGGTGCCACTCATCGTAGAGCAAGAGAACGGGTGTCTGCACAACATAGTGCAGCAGCAGTAAAAGGACAACGCGAATGGAAAAGTGCGATCGCTTCTTTAGAGCAGTTGCTTTTGCAATTCGCTGTAGCTACCCGCCAATCGGATGTAGATAAAACCGACCCGTCTTCAATTCAAGGATTGGTCTTAGCGGGTCCCGTGCCAGTCTTGAGTCACCCAGATCTACTGTCCCGCTTCCAGACAGGGATTTTTACAACTGAGACATTTAATGTCCTGAGTTTGATGCCCTGTCAGCTACTACCTGCTGCCAATGGGCAACGCGAAGCGATCGCGAATACTGCCCACGAACTGCCCTTACTGCCAGGTGACCCTTTAGGCGCAGAGCAATTTTGTTTAGTTTTTACCAGTAGCTTTAGTTTAGTAATGGTTTATGGAGAAGACGCCTTTGGCATCCCAGCCTTTCGCTTCTCCTTCGACCCAGAACACATCCAACAGGCGTGGGCAGCACTCCACCCTCGGATGTTACTGACTAGCCCCCATCAGCTTAGTCAACTCGAATCCTTAGTCAAAGATTTTGCGCCAAAGCCACCCGATTACAAAATTGTGATGCACTTTGGTCGTCAACTTCTCAAGAACCTACCAGAACTGCTGCCCACAGAGACCATCCAGACCATACCCGTCACGTCTACAAAGCCAATTACTCAACCCGAAAAACCCCAACCGCATCACGATACCTTTAAGACAGGTCGTCATTGGGAGCCATTGGGTAAAAATGAAGAACGAGGCAGCAGTAAAGTCTCTACTCCTCGCGAAGCAACACCTGATGTTGAACTGCTGCAAGCACTGACTCACGAAATCCGGACGCCTCTGACGACCATTCGTACCCTGACTAAACTTCTGCTAAAGCGTCGCGACCTCCCTGCTGAAGTCATTCGGCGCTTGGAAATCATTGACCATGAGTGTACAGAGCAAATCAACCGCATGGAGCTGATTTTCCGGGCAGTAGAGTTAGAAACCACGGCAGTCAAGCAAGTGCCTGTAAACCTCACATCCATGTCACTGGAGCAAGTTTTCCAGCACAGTATCCCCCATTGGCAAAAGCAAGCGCAACGGCGTGACTTAACCCTGGATGTTGTCCTGCCCCAAAAGCTGCCAACAGTTGTGAGTCATCCTGCAATGCTAGATCAAGTGCTGACTGGCTTGATGGAGAACTTCACTCGCTCTCTTCCAGCAGGCAGTCATATTCAGGTACAGGTTACACCAACCGGAGACCAACTGAAGTTGCAATTTCAGTCTCAGTGTGACCCAGAAAAGACTGTCAACTTAACGGACTCAACGGACTCAGCTAACTCAACGTGTTCGACGTTGAAGTCAATCGGTCAGCTGCTGATGTTCCAGCCAGAAACAGGTAGTCTCAGTCTGAATCTCAACGTAACCAAACATCTATTCCAGGTGTTGGGAGGAAAACTGATTGTGCGGCAGCGACCCCAAGAGGGTGAAGTGATGACCATCTTTCTGCCTTTAGAGGTGACTAATACTAGGTATGCCTAGTCAAACTGATAGATTAGAGCTGACTTCAAATTAAAAGGTTTCATTTCCAGTTGGCTCTTGGTGGACAAGACCTCGCTTCTGATATCGGTACTTGGCTACAACGGGGTAAACCATACCGCGTAGCCGATTTATACAACCAACCGGACGATGAACGGCTAGACCGTTCCAAGGAGAAAATCGCAGGTTTTCACAAAAATCGTATTGTTTGTCAAAATTAATGAGTTGATGCTTGACGGTGAGACGACCTACTGTAGAGAAGGGTGATTCGCTTTCCTTCCAGGTAATCGTGGTATCTTCAATGGACATCTTTGGACTGGTTTGGAACTGAATGCCAAAGTTCCAACAGTATTGAGCATCAGGTTGGGCAAGAGCTTGAATTAGCTCATCCCGGTAGTAATTGTCGGGTTGATTGGGATCTAAGCCGAGGGCTTTGGCGCGATCGCTAAAGGGAAGTTTAGGAATCCCTGGTCGAGACTGCAATGAAATCTTGTTATGCGGGGGTTGGCTTGAAACCGGAGTAAACGCATATTTAATCACAGCAGGATATTCGACAGGAACTAGATCGGTCTTTGAGGCATCAAAATCAGGGTTGAGACCCAAAGCAGAGGCTGAACTGCTCCAATACCGTTCTGTTAGTAAACTTTTCGGAGTTGAACTCGTACCCTTGAGGAGCGCTAAGAACTGCCTGGGATGTTGATAGAGCCACTTCTTTGTTGCCTCTTTTGACTCAACGACGGCAGAAAAAAAGCTGTAGTAGTCTCTGATGGTTTTAACAAAGAAAAATGCTGAATTGTGAACAATAATGTCCTGGGTTTTCGACTCATAGCTTTGCACAAGCCGTTCCCCTTCAACCCCCATCACTTTCACTGCCATTGAGCGGGTGTCTGGCTCGTAATCATTTTTGGGTTGGAAGCCCCCGTTGGCAAATCGCAGCCAAACTGGATATTGCTTGGGTAACGCGAGCAAGCCTTGCTTAAGGGAAATGGCATTGAGTTGTGAAGAAGTCAACGAGGCGCGTTTCTTCAATTCCCGTTTAATCGCTTCCTCATCAAAGTCAAAGATTTCAAGAATTCCTTTAACGGCAGCGTGGCTTTTGGCATGGGTATCTCGCAGCGCCCGCTCCTTGTCCTTATACAGATTATCCATGCGGATCTTGGCTTGCTCGACCAGGAGTTCGTAGTATTTGCGTTCATCCTGTTCGGGATATTCTGTAAATAATTTCTTGCTCATATCTACCTTGATGCGTTTGCTGATTAAGCGGGTTGCCAATTGTAGCGGTAAAACGAAATTCGATAAGTTTTAGCTTCGGGAATATTGCGGTGGACTAGATCAGAAAGCGTTTTGGTATTGTGAATAATTTCCCAACCTACCGGTGAAAACGTTTCTGGATTAAAGATGTTTTGAGCCAATAAAGGATTGGTGAACGCTTGAGAAAATGCATCAATTCCGATTAGTCGTCCCACTAAAGGTGGTAGGGCTGAGTTTGGACGCAGATCTTCGGCATAGAGTCCGACATACAGCTCAATATTGTCTACATGACCATACAACCGCTTCAGTTCTCGTTGGACTCTTTTATCACCACTAATCTGAGCGAAATCGGTTACGCGAGGATACTTACATAACTCCCGATAATCGTTGTAGCTTCTCAGTTTTGATTCACGGCCCATCCGAATACTGGCTAACTCGGTATGTAGCAGAAAGTCAGGCGTATTGAATAAACTCAGTTGCGCGGCAGGTTGAGAACAACTTTCCTCAAAGATGGCTCCTAACCCCTTGCTGATAATCATGTCGTTGTTCCACCTTGAGGCAGGCATGGGGACTGTTTGCCCGTCGTGAATCAGAGTATCCGGCAGCATACTATGCCAGCGGTAGACCAAGCTAAATTCTACCGACATCCAATTATGGCGATACCACTTTTCATTTGTGAAGGCGAGCGGATCGGTGAAGAATTGGAAGTGATACGGAGTAATGTGGTTGATGTAATCCTCTAATACAATCCTGAGAAACTCAACTACTACAATGTTTCTGGCAGTTTGAAACAGACGTTCATCATCCCAGGTTGGATAGTGCCTTGCCAAGATGTCGCACACGCGATTGTGTTCTCTTAAGCAAAGAACATTCAGCATGACATAGCCAATTTGCACGTTTGCCCGTTCTAACTCAATCCCCATAGCGAACAACTTTTGTTTATTTTCCGGGGGAAATTTCTCTGCTCTTGGGACGGAGTCTTCGGTGTAAAGATGAGGTAGCCCTTTGAATTCTTCTTTGGGTCGTCCATCCTCGCCGTAGTAAAACGGAGGATATTCTTCACCATTAATAAATTGGCTTTTCAGCTTGCCGCCTTTGTGCGATCGCAGCATATGTGTAATCTTTGGGGTCAATCCATAGACATTACACATATCGATATGGTGGTTGGAACTATTTTTGCGGGGATCTAGGCGATCGCTTCGTAGAAAGCTGTCTGTGAACCATTGGACAAAATAGGGGAAAATCAGTGAAGATTTGGACGAGTATTTTGTCTCCCCACGTTTGCGATACAAAACTTCCAAATCCTTAATCGGCGGAAGATTTTTCTCAAACTGTTTGGCAGGCGTTAATTTAATGCCGATGTAGTTTTTATTGGTCAATGGTTTCCAATCTAGCGGCGGCAGATGGAGTCCCGAATACGAGCGATCAATCAATGAATCCCAAGATGTGTAGGGAGACATCGTGCTAAACGGGTAGGGACGAGCCGGAATCTTATTGATGGCATTGCTGATGAGCGTTTTATTGACTTTTTTGGCAAGACCTGGATTACTTTGAATAAAGCTCCAAATGGGCTTAAAGCCAGTTAAAGCTGCCGTCTCAAGTTTGTTTTTAAATCCGTCTCGGGAGGTGTCTCTTTTGGTCACTATGATGGTTTCTCTTTCTCGGTATTTGTCGGTTCGAGAGGGTGATTCTGCTAAATTGTAAGATTTTGATGTAATCTGTTCAGGCTGCTGGTTGGAAACAAGTTTGGGGAGATGTCGTTCTAGATTCTTGGGGCGGTAGTCATTGCGGGCTTGCAACCGCTTGATCGTGCTTTCATGCAATTCTTCAATGGCATCGCCCACTTCACGAAACTTGATTCCTGCCAATTTGAAGATTCCAGGATCGTTCCTAAAGTCACATTCATAATCTGGATTGATTCCAGTTGGAATGGCACTTGGATCGAACTCAAGCCCCAATTCAAGCTCACGGGTTGAATCCATCATCCACTGCAAGGCAGCATCGGATAAGCCACTGTGTTCTTCCATTCCACCGCCAACGCAGCCGTGTTCGCCTGGAAACCAAGCTTGAATGACCCGTTGGTTCTTAGCTTTAGGATTCTTCTCCATCGGGGTGACATCGAAAACCTCGCGGATTTCGTCGATCGCAATGGCGTGCAATGCATTCTGGATCAACGGATTTAACCTGGTGTCGTGAAATCGGTACCGCTGATTGAGCTGTTGTTGCAACGGCTTAAAGGCGGGTAGTCCAGGAATCCCAAGAGCGCCGACGGTGTCGAAACAACCCAGCAAGGTGATAAGGACGCGATCGCCGTATGTGTCGCGGTATTCAACAGCGACTCGATCCCTTGGTTTAACGCCTCGGTTACGGTAAAGCTCATAAGCTTCGTGTGCTCTGGTAACGTGAGGACGCGATAGGAGACCGCAGCAATAGATCATCCCCGCTAGACTTCTGACGGTGTAAGCACCGCGACTGAATCCGAACAGATAAATTTCGTCACCAGCAACATAGTTGAGACTAAGGAACCGATAAGCATCTTCGATGTTTCGATCAATTCCCAGTCCAGTGGCTCCGCCCAAAAGCTTGTTACTATCTGTTCCAATGCCCTCGTCATAAAACACGAGCTGTGGAACTTTGTCACTGGCGATCGGTTTCACGGCTTGAGCCAGCTTAACTATATTGCTTGGGTAAGGACTCGCTAGCTGTTGCCAAGTTCCATCACAGCAAATAACAAGACGTTTCATGTTCTACCTCTAAAGCTTTTAATCAATAAGTGAAGTAATAGCACTAGCCGTAGCATTACTCAGAGGCTATACTTCGTCTTTCATTGAAGGGCTAGTATCGATTACGATAACTAAATCAACACGAGGGATAACTCTTTCTTGATTACTCATAAAAGTTCGGATGAAGTTATAAGTAACAACATCACAACTTTAAGCGCCCTTACATCAAATTTGCCTTTAGATTTTACTCCCAAAGATATAAAATAAATTCAGCCATTTGGCTGGTTTTCATCGGAGCAGCTAATATTTTTTAAAATACAATAATATAGATAAACATATATCAACATTATTTAATGAAGTAATTTCCTAAAAGCCTCACGTTTTTGACAATTTAAGCTCGACTTTAAGAATAAGCTGAAATTAAATAACTAATTTATTCCCCCTCAAACTCACGAGGGAAAGAGGGGGTGTTTATTGTACGCCACTAGTGAGACGGGATAATTTAGATGCTAGCCTGCCTATTAAAGACAGCTTTTACAGCTCGAATTTCTCTCCATAACTTTCACCGAAGCAAACTTGGTCAATCCCAAAACGCCCACCATATTGCTTAAACGGTTCATCTGAATAGCCCATTGGTAGGATACAACAGACATCTACCTCCGCCGGAATCTGGAATGCTTCTTTCACCTGCGTTGTGACAAATCCTTCCATCGGACAACTGTCTACACCATAACTTTTTGCCACAATCATGATGTGAGCAACAGCCAACAT
>JALYGX010000220.1 GCA_030776905.1 Cyanobacteriota bacterium
CACTCTCAGGGTTAGAGTGCTAATCCTAGAAAACAATTGCACCCTTGCCGCATCTACAAAATAATAGAAGTCTCTTTCTGTACTAAGCACTCAGCACTTTCAAGAGAGTCAAACCCTTAAAATAGCCAAAATTCCCTGAAAAAAGAATTTTCAGTCACTTTTTGTGACGAGCCTATGATGACCCAGTGCTAGGGAAAGACCCCCAGCCTGCTGATTTTAAAGACTTATACAAAGGTACTTGTTACGCTCTAAGTACAGGTTAGGCAGGGCGCTCCTCGTAGTTTAATTCGGAAGAACTTATGTCCAGTCTGTCGCCATCGTTTGCCTAGTAGAGGTCGGTTTAACCAGGTTGTCTGTTCGTCAGCCTAAGATAGCGGTAAACGCGCCCCCATCATACCTGCTACCCGCCTCTATGCCATGACCATGCCACCATCGACATTGATCACTTGACCTGTAACGTAGGCGGCAGCAGGGTCTGCGGCAAGGAAGCGAGCCATACCAGCAACTTCCTCCGGCTCACCGTAGCGACCGAGGGGAATGTATTTGAGAATTTCGTCTGACTTAAGATTGCTAGTCATATCGGTAGCGATAAATCCCGGTGCGATCGCATTTACGGTAATGCCACGACTTGCCAACTCCTTCGCCACAGTTTTAGTAAAGCCAATCACACCTGCTTTCGCCGCACTATAATTTGCCTGACCGGGATTTCCCATCTGTCCTGCCACCGAGGCAATATTAATGATGCGACCCGAACGTTGCTTGAGCATCACCTTACTTACTGCTCGCGTACACAGAAACACGCCCGTCAGGTTAAGGTCAATTACGGCTTGCCAATCTTCTGGCTTCATCCGCAAAAGCAGGGTGTCGCGAGTGATGCCAGCATTATTAACGAGTACATCAACGCGACCAAACTTTTCTAGCGTTTCATTGACTAAAGTGTCTACTTGATCGAGCTTGGAGACATCCGCTTGAAGTGCGATCGCTTTTCCTCCAGCCTCAGTAATTGCCTCTACCACTTCTTGAGCCGCCGTACTAGAAGTGGCGTAGTTTACCACCACATTCGCTCCCTCTGCCGCTAACGCTAAGGCAACGGCTCTACCAATTCCGCGCGAGGCTCCAGTAATAATAGCAACGCGATCGCTCAAGCGCTTGTGAGATGTCTGTAATGCTTCCATGAAAAAATCCTCTTAAACGTTCTGCCTAGGTCGGCTCCCAGAATTTTGCACTAGAATCGAGCAGAAAGACTAACAAGAGCAGTTTTTTCTTATGGCAGTCAAAAAACAGTTTACAAGTTTCCAAGACCTACTTTCTGGGTCTGACTTGCCCGTATTAGTAGATTTTTACGCGACTTGGTGCGGTCCCTGCCAGATGATGGTGCCAATTCTAGAGACAGTAAATGCCCAGTTGAAGGGTCGCTTACAAGTAGTAAAAATTGATACAGATAAATATCCCCAACTTGCCTCTGACTATCAAATTCAAGCGTTGCCCACCTTAGTTCTCTTCAAAAATGGTCAACCTCTAGAGCGGATTGAGGGGGTTGTGCCCGCCGAACAGCTCGTCCAGCGGTTACAATCCTTGGTTTAGTCAGAGCTGCGGTGCTGTAAACGTTAGGGAAATTTGAGGACTTAAGATGCCTCAAGAGGAAGGAGCTTCGTCTTTAGGAGCATCACTCGAAGATGTTGCTGCCCGCTCTTTGTCTTGGGCACGCTGTTCCCGTTTCTTGCGCTCAGCTTTGATGGCATCTTCCATCACGCTCTGCACCTGTGCCATTTTTTCCAAGTTACTGCGGTATAGTTCCAGGTCTTTTTGCAACTTGTCTTCGGGGAGGTGCAGGGCACTAGCCATTTGCTTAAGTGCCTCATTACGCTGCTTTTCATCATTAACTAACTCCGAGTCTGCCTGTTCTAGGAGCGTATAAAGACCGATCGCAAATAGCCGACTGTACTTAAATGTGGGATTATTGGCGATTGCGGCAACAGTGTTATGAAAATCGCTCGCCACATCCAGGGGAGTGGGTGAGCTAAACCAGGAAACTAATTCTTTTCCAGACAAGCGCTCTGCCATTGTCTTGAGCTGTTGGGCATCCTGCTTGTACTGTTGTGGTTCGTTCCCCACTGCCTGACAGAGGGCATCAAAAATCGATTCTTTATCTCGTTCCGGTCGATAGCCTTGCATGAATCGGTTGAAAGACGTTACAACCCCCAAGGCATAGATGGGATCGTAGTGAAAATCAACATTAACCGATAGCAAATGCATCTCTACCATCAACTCTTCTACTACCCGTCGGTAGATCGAGTTAACAGGACGAGTGTGATGGTTGTAGAAATCTCGTTTAGTATCCGAGACTGTGCGAACGTTATTCACAAAGCAGACTTTAAGGGGGACGTAAAACTATTGTCTCGTTTAAGGACACGTTTGCCAAGGCAAGATATTTACAAGAGGCGTTGGCAAGTTGAAATCTGGGATCGCAGAATGTCGAAGCTAGAAGCCGTTAGGAGTTAATAGTTAAGAGAGAAAACTATGTAATTCCAACTCTTCGCGTTTATGACTCTTTCTCCTGAGCTAATCACCCTAGCACGCTACATGGCAGGCGAATTCGATAATCAAAAACAAGCGATCGCAGAACCCGCTTGGTACGTTCACCTCCGCCTCTGGCAGCGACCCGTTCCCTTATTTACCGAAGATAGCCTGACCCTATTTGCCGAACAAGCCAATATCGTCAATCTTGACAAACCCTACCGTCCGCGCATTATACGGCTCTATCAGAGCAACGCGACACCAGATTCTTTACAAGTGCAGTACTATATGCTCAAAGACCCGGAAGCCATCAGAGGTGCGGGTCGTAATCCTGAATTATTAAAGCAACTAACTTCAGAACAGATCGAGTTCTTACCTGGCTGTCTCCTCACCATTAAACACAGCCAAATTGCTTTGAGTGCCTATGAGTTTTCTGCTGCATCCGCAACTGGAACTCCTTGCAACTTCAGCTATCAAGGCAATAATTACCAAGTCTCCTTAGGCTTTGACGCAACACCAGAGGAATTCCGCAGCTATGACAAGGGAATCGATCCCACAACCGGAAAAGCGATGTGGGGCGCGCTTCTGGGACCCTTTCGCTTCACAAAACGCCAGGATTTCGCTAACGAACTGCTAGTTTGAGGGTCGTTTGTCCTTCGCTAATGGCTTTTCCCAATAACCCCTGACTAACCGCGTCAAGTAGGCATACTACGGGGAACACCTTCTAAAGCTTCTTTCTCCGTTTCAAAGATTTCAAACACGGAATCCATCATCGTGACTTCAAACACCAGTTTTGCTTCTGGATGGACGTTACAAATGCGGAAGCTACCTTTTACTTTGTCAGCATCTCGCATTCCTGCAACTAAGGATGTCAAACCAGAGCTGTCAATAAAATTAACCTGGCTTAAATTGACTACCACATGGCGACTGAGTTTGGAAATACACTCTTGCAACTTCAAGCGAAATTGCCAAGCTGTAGTAATGTCCAAGCGTCCAATTGGAGCCAAAACAATGATGGTCGTGCCATCTGCGGTCGTATGCGTTTTCTGATCGATATGAATCATCAATACCTCCTTGCCGGGGCAGCGTCGTGGTTGCGATCTAGGGAATCGATAAAACCTAAAAAACTGTGTTCTGAAAAACTGTGTCCTAACAGAAATTCACCCTGATTGCGCCCATAAAGCTACTCACCTCACGTAGTTTAACTCAGACCTCCGGAGGTTATGGGCGTCCAATTAGCCCAATCTTGAGGCTTCAGAAATGTCTTATATAAATCAGCTTCGGGTGTATTGGGTTCCGGCTGGTAAGCATATTCCCAACGGACTAAGGGGGGTAGAGACATGAGAATCGACTCAGTACGCCCGTTCGTTTGTAAACCAAAGATCGTACCTCGGTCATAGACCAGATTAAATTCAACATAACGACCCCGGCGGTAAAGCTGGAAGTTGCGTTCCCTGTCGCCATATTCCATCGCTCGACGGCGCTCTACAATTGGCACATAAGCCGGGAGAAATGCCTCACCGCACCCTTGCACGAAGGCGAATAACTCTTCCCAGCTACGCGGCTCTAAAACCCCAACATTGTCACTATAAGCAGCGGCAGCTCCGTTTCGATCCGAACCACGATACAGCGGTCCCGTACCATCTTGATAGTCAAAAAATAGTCCCCCAACACCCCGCGTTTCTTGACGGTGTTTTAAATAAAAATATTCATCACACCAGAGCTTGAAGGCTGGATAATACTCAGGATGGTGAGCATCGCAGGCGGCTTTGAGCATACGATGAAAATGGGCAGCATCTTCGGCAAATGGATAGTAGGGCGTCAAATCCGCACCGCCTCCAAACCACCAGACTGGACCTGCTTCAAAGTAACGGTAATTTAGGTGAACCGTCGGGATATAAGGACTGCGGGGATGCAGCACCATTGATGTACCCGTGGCAAAAAAGCCATGCCCTGCGGCTTCTGGACGCTGAGCCAGAATAGAAGGCGGTAGTTGGTCACCCCAAATCTCGGAAAAGTTAACTCCACCCTGCTCAAATACTGCACCGTCACGGATTACGCGGGAACGACCGCCGCCACCTTCTTCTCGATCCCAGCTATCTTCCTTGAAAGTGCTAGCACCATCGAGCTGTTCCAGGGTCTCACAAATTTTATCTTGGAGCTGTTTCATCCACTGCTTGACTCTCTCTTTAGATCCAGCAGTTGGAAAAGAATTAGTGTTGGTCGTTGCGTCCGTCTGAAAAGCTGTCATAATCTCAATTCAATGTAGTTAACCCGCAAGCGCATTTCAGCCGTAGGGGCTTTCATGGTTCAAAGCCGTGAATCTGTTTTAGGGTAAGGGCGACGCTCTTACAAGCCGTCAGCTAGGCGCTAGCCTAGATCGCACTCAGCTATGGGTTCAGGAAACTCTCGATTTTATCAGAATCAAGACAAAAACCTACAGCTAAAGCATCACTGTATCTTCTTAGACTAGCTTGGATCGGTTCTTTATAAAGCACCAACCCTAGTCTGCCGTTAACCGTTCTTCAATCTTCAAGGAGTTGCGATCATTTCCCCTAGATGGATTTTACCCGGAATGTAATTTGTATAAGATAAAAAGTTTGCCTGAGCGTTACTCTTGGGAGGCGTGTTGTGATTCTCAATTTTTCCTTCAAGTTAATCGCTGGTCGAGAGGGGATTTGGTGCAAGTTTTCGCTCTTCAGGACGTATCGCGCCTTGAGTACGGCACCAGTAGATGTTCTCTGGCAAAAATTGATTAATTTAGCGGATGTTTCCTGGCATCCCCTACTATCCAGTACCAATGCTCCTAAGGGATTAATTGCCAAACCAGGTTTGATTTACCAGGTGGTGACTCGTTTGATACCGATTCCCGTGCGGATTTTTGTTGAGCGCGTTCGACCAGGAGAGTTACTTACCATACGATTTCTGGCAATTCCTGGTGTTGAGAAACGAGTGACTTACCAGGTGGAGTCTACGGTTTGCGGCACTTATGTATCTTACTCGGTAACGCTGCGGGGTTGGTTGTCACCGTTGATTTGGTGGCTAATTCGCCCTTATGCGGCGCGTGTGGCGTCTGAATTAGCCCAAGCAGCAGAGCAGATAGCGGCACTTTAAGCCATAGTATTGGGTCTGCATTTTTTACAAAGTCAGAAATCGGGACAAAGTAATCGAACAAGTGTCCCTGTTATCCTTATTGGTGCGATCGCTTCTGCACAAGCCAATCCTACTCCTTATTTAAAGGCGATATCCTACACAATTTGCTAGAATTATTAAGAAATCTTTAGCAGAAGTTCTACCTCTGCTACCCATTCCCTGACGCTTTTATGACTCTTCCGATTCGCAACGTTGCCATTATTGCCCACGTCGATCACGGCAAAACCACTCTTGTTGATGCCCTCCTCAAACAATCCGGCATCTTCCGCGAAGGGGAAGACGTTCCTGATTGCGTCATGGACTCCAACGACTTGGAGCGAGAACGGGGCATTACCATTCTTTCTAAAAATACTGCCGTTCGCTACAAAGAAACCTTAATCAATATTGTCGATACCCCTGGTCACGCCGACTTCGGCGGTGAAGTCGAACGGGTATTGGGGATGGTTGATGGCTGCATCCTGATTGTGGATGCCAACGAAGGTCCCATGCCCCAAACTCGCTTCGTGCTGAAAAAAGCCTTGGAAAAAGGACTGCGCCCGATTGTCGTCGTCAATAAAATCGACCGCCCCCGCGCTGATCCCCATGTGGCTGTTGATAAAGTCTTAGACCTATTCCTGGAATTGGGTGCGGATGATGACCAGTGCGAGTTTCCTTACCTATTTGCTTCGGGTCTAGATGGCTATGCCAAAGAAAACATGGAAGCCGCAGGGGTTGATATGCAACCTCTATTTGAAGCGATTCTGCGCCATGTACCACCACCTGTAGGAGATGTTACCAAGCCGCTGCAATTACAAGTCACGACCCTCGACTATTCTGAGTATGTCGGTCGAATTGTGATTGGCAAAATCCACAACGGCACCATTAAAACAGGTCAGCAAGCCGCACTAATCACAGAAACAGGCAATATCGTCAAGGCAAAAATCACCAAACTGATGGGTTTTGACGGGCTGAAGCGCGTTGACATGGAATCAGCCTCGGCTGGCAATATTGTGGCGGTTGCTGGATTTGCCGATGCCAACATTGGTGAAACGATTACTTGTCCCAATGACCCGCAAGCCTTGCCACTGATTAAGGTGGATGAGCCAACGTTGCAGATGACCTTCTCAGTAAACGATTCGCCCTTTGCAGGTCAGGAAGGGGACTTTGTGACTTCGCGGCAATTACGCGATCGCCTGATGCGAGAATTGGAAACTAACGTTGCCCTCCGGGTCGAAGAAACCGACTCACCTGATAAATTCCTCGTTTCAGGTCGGGGTGAACTGCACCTTGGTATCCTGATCGAAACGATGCGTCGTCAAGGGTTTGAGTTTCAGGTGTCCCAGCCCCAAGTTATCTACCGGGAAGTCAACGGTCAACCCTGCGAACCTTATGAATGCTTGGTGATGGATGTCCCCGAAGTTGCTGTGGGTAGCTGTATCGAACGCCTAGGTCAGCGCAAGGGCGAAATGCAGGATATGCAAGTGGGTGGCAACGGTCGCACCCAACTGGAGTTTGTGATTCCTGCCCGTGGCTTAATCGGTTTCCGGGGCGAGTTCATGCGGCTGACACGAGGCGAAGGCATCATGAACCATAGCTTCCTCGACTATCGTCCCCTTTCTGGTGAGGTAGAAACCCGCCGCAACGGGGTGTTAATTGCCTTTGAAGAAGGAGTTGCTACCTTCTATGCTATGAAGAATGCGGAAGACCGGGGTGTATTCTTTATTACTCCTGGTACGAAGGTTTACAAAGGCATGATTGTTGGGGAACACAATCGTCCCCAAGACTTAGACTTGAATATCTGTAAGACGAAGCAGTTGACTAACCACCGTTCTGCTACAGGGGATGAGCTAGTGCAATTACAAGCACCCGTGGACATGAGCTTAGAGCGTGCTATGGAATACATCGGCTCAGATGAACTGGTGGAAGTGACGCCGAAGTCGGTTCGCTTGCGGAAAGTAACGAAGAAGCTGGCGAAGCGATAAGTCTCGAATAACCCATAGTCGCCCAGAGGTTGAAATCTGAAGCTATACAAAAATAGCCCGCGCAGGTGGGCTATTTTTATTGCGGTTGGACGGAAAAAGCGGGGGAGTCACGAATTAACGCCTATTATTTGCAAAGCGACCTTGACTCTTTCGTACTCTGGCTCGATCTGTGCCACAAGTTCTCTGGCTTGCGCCGTAGCCTGAGAACGCCCTAGGCTTTCCAACTGCTCACAAAGTTTGGAGAGGGTGATTGCTCCGAGTGAAGCACTGCTTGACTTCAAGGTATGAGCGGCTTGTTGCATTGTCGCTGAATCGGTTTGGGAAACAGCTGTGCCAATCGATTGCAGAAGTAATGGCGTCTCTTCTAGGTAAACATTAATCAATTGAGTCAGGAATTGGTCGGCGTCTGATCCCATCGCCTGCCGTAAAGCTTGCAAAACTTTGGTGTCAATAGCTTCGTTAGAACTGAGTGGGTTCAGCGGTTCAGCGGATAGGGAGTGAGCGTTTCCTAATTCCCTACTCGGCGAGATCTCCTCAGCCAAGGGCACTGCCTCTGAATTTTTGGAACTAGACTGACACTGGTTTAGGGACTGGACTAACTCCTCTACACGAATCGGCTTACTAATGTAGTCGTCCATTCCTGCACTGATGCACTGTTCGCGATCGCCTTGCATCGCATTCGCCGTCATTGCAATAATCCTAGGGCGGGAAGCGGGCGGCAATTCCTCACAGATGCATCGCGTTGCTGTCAACCCGTCCATTTCGGGCATATGTATATCCATAAACACTACGTCATAGGACTGACGGCGTAGGGCTTGAATTGCTTCAAGTCCGTTGCCTACCACATCGGCTCGGTATCCCATCCGTGCTAACAGTTTTAGGGCTAACAGTTGATTCACCTGATTGTCCTCGGCAACCAAAATTCGCAGGGGTAGCCGTTCGACCATTGTGGGGTCAAGTTCCAGACGTTGAGAGTAAGAAGGCTTAACCTTGATGGGCTGTCCGCCCAGGATGTGGGTCAAAACATTGTAAAGCTGAGATTGCTTCACTGGCTTGCTCAAGAACGCCGCGAAACCAGCATCAATGGCTTGAGACTGTATCTCCGGCTTGCCGATTGAGGTCAACATCACCAAGGGCAAAGATTTTCCCTTGAACTGCTTGCGGATTTCTCCTGCCAAAGTCAAACCATCCATTCCTGGCATCTGCATATCCAGAATCGCCATATCAACTTGTTCTTCCTTAGCCAGCCAATTTAGAGCCTCAACGCCTGAGGAGGCTGCCAAAGACGACATACCCCAAGATTGGGCTAGCACAGTGAGAATTTGTCGGTTACTGGCATTATCATCCACAATCAGCAGTCGTTTGCCAGTTAACAGAGGTGTGGGTGCCTGGAGATTTTCTTGTAACGAACTGGGAAGCGACGTAACTACCACGGTGAAATAGAACGTAGAGCCAACCCCCTCAAGACTCTCCACCCACATTCGACCGCCCATCATTTCGCTAAGGCGCTTGCTAATTGCCAAACCCAGACCCGTACCCCCATACTGGCGAGTCGTAGAGGAATCGACCTGACTGAACGACTTGAACAGGCGCTCCATTCGGTCGGCAGGAATACCGATACCCGTGTCTTTAACAGCGAATTGGATTTCATAAACAGGGGATTGGGAATTAGAAATTGGGAATGGGTTGACCTGCTCTCCGTTCCCCATACCGCATTCCTGAATCCCTAATAATTGAGCTGTCACTGAAACCAAGATTTCCCCATGATGAGTGAATTTCGCCGCATTACTGAGCAAATTCACTAAGATTCGTCGCAGTCTCGTGACATCCCCCACAACTTTATGGGGAGTAAGCGGATCGAAAACATAGGCTAATTCCAGTTTTTTCTCGGCTGCCCTTGTTGCTACCAAATCGAGACATTCCTCGATACAGGTTCGCAACTCGAAAGGCTGTTCCTCCAAATCCAGCTTGCCGGACTCGATTTTAGAGAAGTCCAAGATATCGTTGATGATAGTGAGCAGTGCATCGCTACTACTACGAATGGTTTGGGCAAACTCTTGTTGCTGAGCCGTCAAATCGGTATCGAGCAGCAGTCCAGTCATGCCAATCACGGCATTCATTGGCGTGCGAATCTCGTGGCTCATCGTTGCTAAGAATTCGCTTTTGGCTTGGTTGGCTGCTTCTGCTGCCTCTTTAGCTGACTCTAAGTCAGAATTTTGCTGGCTCAATTGCTTCCGGGCTTCTTCTATTGCCGCCACTTGGGGTAGTGTTGTCAAGCAAGCAATAGCAAGCGCCACAAAGGCAAGGGTAACGAGCAGAACTACCAAGAGATTGTTGCTGGCATTAAGATTAACTTGCTCCAACCTCTCCCTAATCTCCCAGCTTATCGTGGCAGCGCTACAGACCAAGATAATCAGGACTATCACCTGAAGTGCCACAAAATCTTTGCCCTGACGAGTAGCAGGTTTCTCAGCACCCCTCATCCCCCAAATTTTTCTCAATCGCTTGAATGAAAGACGGCAGATAACGGCATCCACTGCCAAAAACGCCAGGGGCAGGAGAAGCCCCAATAGCATATCTTGCCAGCCCAAAATTTTGGCGCTGGCAACTAAAACAAGCATTTCTACCAGAAAGAAGCCAAGCGACCACCAGGGCCATCTCACCTCGGGTTGATTCCGGTGCAGCCAAAGTGCTAGATGGAAGATCGCGAAGCATACAAACCAACAAGTCCCCGTTATGTGTACGATGCGGTTGATGTCTCCCCAAACCAGGCACAAGAGACTGATTGCAAAGGTACACAAGAGGCTAGGTCCCAAAACGCCCTGTTGGTTCACCCGTGCAAATACGGGGGCAAGATGCCCGTCTAGGGAGAGTTG
This sequence comes from Cyanobacteriota bacterium, assembly GCA_030776905.1. Lineage (GTDB taxonomy): Bacteria > Cyanobacteriota > Cyanobacteriia > Cyanobacteriales > Coleofasciculaceae > CADCTM01. The sequence goes on from JALYGX010000220.1 coordinate 10,508, forward strand.
GTACAAAATACGGGGACAGACCGCTACGGTCGTGGCGCAAATCAGCAATGTGCAGGAGACAATCAGGAGCGTCACCAGAGATGAGGCCGAGGAACCCCAAAACGGCTGGGCTGCTGCTACCAAGCTCAGGAATGTGTTGTCACCAAGTTTTGGGTCGGTGGCTAGTCGGATCAGTACCCAAGAACCCCCTAAAAATACCAGCGGCATCAGCCAGAGCGTGAAGTCTAGACACCGCAACGTTGCCTTGGGCTGTCGGCTATCGGCGACAAAAAAGGCAGCGGTTTCGCAACCGTAGGCTAGGTAGGCTCCAGCACTGAAGTACCACTGTGCCCATTCGTTAAAGCTTAGATTAGCTCCACTGTACCGTTCTCCTATACCAATCGTAGGCAAAAGACCGGGACTCTCTGGCGAGAACGCCAGCCATCCCAAACCTTGAAGGCAAAACAGAACTAGGAATCCCACCGCCGGGAGCACGAAAAATAAGTGCAAAATTGCTAGGGCGCGGGTACCGCTAAATGCCACGATATAGGCTAGGCAAGTGAAGCTAACTTTGAG
>JALYGX010000221.1 GCA_030776905.1 Cyanobacteriota bacterium
TAGGCGATACTGTCGATGAAATTAGCCAAGCTGGCATGAGAGCGAGAAAAAATATTAACCAGAACCGATGAAGGCAAGACATTTAACGAAGCTAAACTGCCAAAGATTGTGCCTGTGCCAAAGGCTGAAACTAAGGCGTGAACGAGGTAATGGCTAGGCAAACCCAACCCTAGTACTAGGGGAGCAACGGCAACAGCAGTAATTAATCCTAGCAACCGTGCGGCTGGTGCAGTGGACACTGACGCCTGCCAAATCAACCACCCGACGCTATAGCCAAGAATGCCTGTCACTCCCGCTACTAGGGGACGGCGTTCTTGACCGAAGCCTCCCGCCAGCGTCAAACCCCAAGCTGTACCTAGCCCCGCGATCGCAAATAACAAAATTTCTCGCCATGATGTTATCTGAATCTCAGGAAGGATAAGCGGTATTTGAAGTGCAAGCCATTGAGAAAAGCGATCACCGACAGGTGTCCAATTGATCAAAGCAAATCCAGCCGCAGCGCCCAAACCTGCGCCAATGCTCCCTAGTGCCATTTCCCAGGTCGTATCTAGACAGGCGAGTACGACGCCCGTAATTAGCCGAAAGACAAGACGCAGGACTCCAGCAACACCCTCACCGAAAGCCCCGATCGCCTGGTTTGCTACCTCCAGCCCCGCGTCTACGGCGATCGCAATTTCTTCAGACAGAGGTATCGCTGCTGGCGTAGGTTGCCTCTGACTCGTGACACTACTAACCAGACGCCGGTGAATCTCATCAGCCGTTGCTGGTCGTTGTTGGGCATCGATGCGGATCATGTCATTGAGCAAGTTAGCTAAGGTAGGACTAACATTGGCGTACTGACGCCATCGAAACTCCCCCGTGACGGGGTCTTGTAAATCTCCTAACTCCTGACCCGTAAGCAACTGAATCATCGTTCGACCCAGCGCATAGAAATCAGCCGTAGGCCCTACCGCCTCACCCGTAATTTGTTCTGGCGGACTGTAACCTGGAGAAATCAACCGCGTTGAAATTGCCTGAGAACCAAAAGCCATTGAGCCAATTTGTTTAGCACCACCAAAATCGATCGCCACCAGTTGACCCGTTCCCTCACGTAGCATCAAGTTTGAGGGTTTCAGGTCGCGGTGAATAATTCCAGAACGGTGCAACTCGCGTAAAATATCCACAGCTTGGTAAAGCCAATCCCGCACCGATTCCTCCGAACATCCATGAGGATGCTCGTTCAGAACATCCTGCAACGTCTGACCCTGAATCTTTTCCATCACCAGACAGGGTAATGAGCGCTGTTGGGAATTGCCCTGGTTCACAAAAAAATAACTGTTTTTCTCAACCTTAGGGATGCCTGGATGCTCCAGACGTGCCAAAACTGCTGCCTCTTGCTCAAATAGCTGCAATGCTTTCGGTGAAGTATCCATCAACACCTTTAGCACCCGCTCCTTCTTCTTGTGCAAATTCCAAACCGTGTAAATCGTTGCAAAGCCCCCTGACCCCAGTCGCTGGAGGGCAATGTAGCGATTATTCAAAAGCAGGGTTGCTCCACAGCCATTACAAAACTTGTTTCCCCAAGGCTGAGGATAGGGACGGGGGCAATCAGGATTAATACAATGATTTGCCTGGGAAACAGACTGTTGCACGATCAAGAGGAGACACAGTGCCACTCGATTTTACACAACGAACAGGGGGAGTGGTGAGTAAACAAGGAATTAGAGAGCGAATTAGCGACCTTTGTTTAAGCTAAGGAGTGAAAAGTGCAGAGTGTTGGCATAGCGTTCCCACCTAGTGAAGTGAAAAGACTTGTATGTACATATTCTCACTCGTCACTCGTCACTACTCCAAGCAATCGGTGGGCTGGGATAAGAAGACTTGGAGACAGAATTGGCCTGTACACTAGTTTCTTCATCCAGCACGTTCGTGGCTTGATTGTATAAATCCTGTGCTTGTTGAAGCGAGTTACCAATACTGGTCAGTCCCAATTTGCCAAATTCGGAGAGTGCCCCCATCAGGTGAAAAACATTGCCCGTTCGGGTGCTGCTATCAAAGTGCAGTTGATGGTGAGCGATGATATCCATCAGGTCGTTGGGCATCAATCCTCGATAGCGGTCTTTGTGCAAGTTATCAGAGGCAATGTAGTACTTTTCTTGACCTTGTTGGCTGTAAAAAAGACCCGTAGACAGGTCATAGCGACCATTGGTCAAATACTTAAGGGTCATAAATGGATGAGTGGTACCACCTTTGCGCAGGTTGATTTCAATGGCTTGTAAATCCCACGACCCACCTTTACTATCGGGCTGATGAACGGCAACAAAATCCACGCCGTAGCGCTCCATTGCCCCTTTTTGAGCCAAAGCCCGACCCACTCGCAGACCCATATCTTGCAAGGTCAGGCGGTAAGCTTCATCAGCAGGGAAGTGACAACCTAAATAAATCTGACCGTCTGGTCCTCCTAAAATTTGATCGTGGGTTGAGAGAATTTCTACCTCGCCATTGGGGGTAATATAGCCTTGAACGCTAGGCGATCGCTTTTCCTCCCCTTCAATAAATGCCTCGACCAGTGCCCCTAACTCTGGAACACGGCTGGAAAAATTCTCCCAAGTCTCGCCACTTGCCTGAAAGCTCAAATGCTCCATGCGATCGTGAAGTGCCGCCACTAGCGAACTATGAGAAGTTTGTCCCGGAGCAACCCCTGACAGAGGTCTTAAGTCAAGAATGGCATTACCTTCTCCAGAAAAGCCTTCATTGAGTTTAACCACCATCCGCTTTAAGTGGGGTTGGCGTTCCCACAACTGGGCGGCTGCTTCTGCTAAATCGTCAGCCTTCTGGAGACTCTCGCTGCCGTCGGGATGAGGTACACCCGTTTCCGCGAAAATTTGCCGACTCCCACTTTTTGTACCCCAATACAGTAAATCGGGGTCTGGGGCAAGCAAAGGAATATCGAGTTGCACCGATAGCTCTTGCTCTAAATAAGTGGAGTTATAACAAACCATGTAAGATTTTTGCGGACGCAGAGCTTGTCGAATCCGCTTCATTAAGCGGGGACGCTCTAAAATCTTCTGGGTTAGGGGTTTGAGGGAGGCGTCATAAGTCGAAAGTAGTAGTAAGCGATCGCGGGCATGAGAGAAGGGAATCCCTGGCAATAGCTGCAAATAGTAATCAATGATTATCGGCGACATCGGCACAGCGGTGATGTAAATCAACCGAGTGCGAGGGTTGCGCAGACGAATCAAAGAAAACAACAGCCGCTCTTCGTAGTGCAGAAAGCCCGGAATTTTCTTAAGTTCTCGCTGGTCAACACTAACAGAAGGCACGACTAAAATGTCATGGTCATCTTGGTCGAATAGGTCAACACTATGCCAGCGATCGCGCAATTGGTTCTGAAGATCCCGAAACTGCGACCCTTGTGCAGATGAAGAAGGATTTAAAGTATGCATCGCCCTACACCCGCCTCAATCCTGAATAAAAGCATATTAACGGTTTCACGAGAAATTAGTTAACAAAGCCTGAGCAAGTTCTAATCAGACTTACAGGGACTCAACTCTCCCTTATTTAAAGCTTTAGTAACCAAACCTTGATCTATTCATAAATCAGTGAGACTAAAGTCGAGACATCATTGAAGAAGAAGGGACTCATGGAACGTAAGCCTCAGGGACACATCAGCCGTCGCCGCTTTCTACTTAAGGCGACACTTACAGGAGGTGGCATCATAGGCACTGACCTTTTATCAAGATCAGGACTGGCACAAGTTTCTGCACCCGCGATTATTACATCAGATAAAATGCGTCCCAACATTCCCTACGGTGTTGCAAGTGGCGATATCACAGTTGGCAATGCGATCGTTTGGAGTAAAAGCGATCGCCCCGCCCGTATGATTGTTGAGTACGATACCACCGATGCTTTCCGCAACGCCAAGCGTGTCATCGGCTCAACGGCTTTGGAGACCAGTGACTACACTGCACGAGTCAACCTGACAGACTTACCAGCCGCGCAACAGATATTCTACCGAGTTACCTTTGAGGATTTAGCCTATACAAACCTCTCCAGCGTCCCGGTTACAGGCACTTTTCGCACACCCCCTGCCGACAAGCGCGATATCTTTTTTGCCTGGTCAGGTGACACGGCAGGTCAAGGGTGGGGAATTAATCCTGAGTGGGGTGGTATGAAAATCTATGAAACCATGAGGCGGTTAAATCCTGACTTCTTCATCCACTCTGGCGATATAATTTACGCCGATAATCCGATTCTGGCTGAAGTGAAGCTAGACGACGGTAGCATCTGGAAAAACCTGACCACGCCAGAGAAGTCAAAAGTTGCGGAAACTCTCGCTGAATTTCGCGGCAATTTCGCCTATAACCTGCTAGACGAAAACGTTCGTCGCTTCAACGCTCAAGTCCCTCAGCTAGTGCAGTGGGATGACCACGAAACCCGGAACAACTGGTTCCCCGGTCAGATGTTGACTGACGATGACCGCTACAAACAAGTAAAAAGCTGCGACCTTTTATCTGTCAGAGCCAAGCAGGCATTTATGGAGTATATGCCGATTCGTATCAACGCTAACGCTCCAGAGCAAATTTACCGTTCCTTCAACTACGGTTCTTCCTTAGAAATTTTTATGCTCGATAAGCGTAGCTACCGGGGACCAAACACACCTAATCGTCAGACGCAAGCGAGTGAAGAAACCGCATTCCTGGGTAGTATCCAAGTCCGTTGGTTAAAGAATAAATTACAGAAATCTAAGGCGACATGGAAGGTCATCGCCAGCGATATGCCAATTGGACTGATAGTTCCGGATGGCAAAAGTAACTTTGAGAATTTAGCCAATGGAGATGGTCCTCCACTGGGACGCGAACTGGAGATGACTAATTTATTGCGTTTTATCAAGCAAAAAAATATTCGTAATGTGGTCTGGCTAACGGCTGATGTCCATTATGCCGCAGCGCACTTCTACGATCCAGCCAAGGCTCAGTTCACTGACTTTAAGCCCTTCTGGGAATTTGTGGCGGGTCCTCTCAACTCTGGAACGTTTGGACCGCATCGGCTGGACAACACCTTTGGACCACAAGTAAAGTTCAGCAGTATACCAGCCAACTTAAAGCCAAATCGCCCTCCGAGTGAAGGACTTCAGTTTTTTGGTACAGTCAAAATCGATGACAAGAATGAAGTGATGACAGTTGCGCTGTACAACCTTCAAGGGAAAGTCCTCTATAGCGTGGATTTGCCACCAGAGGTTTAGAGAGTTAAAAAAATATAGCGCTAACAAACAAAGGATAAAAATCTCACTTCTACTCAGCACTATTATTAGACTTTGTGCCCCTCTAAGACGGCATTAAATCGCTCTCTGCCTTCGTTATAGTTCTTGCTTTCGTACCCCATCACGTAGCGGATAATCCATTTCTGAGGTTTTCCGTCTTCTAAGAGTAATGCGATCGCTCGACGCAGAACTTCATCTTCATCAAGAAAGTGCCCCACGAACCACTCACAAGTTTTTGAGAAGCCACGCTTGTCGTCTGAAGCACTCAACTCAAGGTAAATTGCACCCAATAGTATCTTGAATGGCTTGGTATTAATTTCTTCAGTGCCCTGCTGGAGCATAGTTAAATCCTCCGGCGCGAGTTGACGGCTATACTCAGCTAGGCGATCGCTACAGACAAGCTCCTTATACAAACCTGCCAACCTACTTTCACTCACACAAGGGAGGAGGCAATAGAGGTAATCGATAACAATTGCTTTGAGGAGAGCGTCACCGAGAAGTTTTAGCTGTTTGTTGGGTGTGCAACGCTCTTTGGAGTTTTTGAGGTGACGCTCCAGCACAGGAGCCAGCAAATTCTTAACCAGCCAGTTCCGTGTCTGCGAGAAGCCTCGATCTACGTGAATTGCGCCCACTAAGGCAATAAACGCCTCCTCAAAAGGATTGTGGCGCTGTTGGCGGAGGCGGTGTCGTTCTTCTTTTAAGGCTAAAAATGGGTAAGCATCCCCCAACCCTAGTTGGAACCAAAGCTTCGTCAGTCTCTCCCCTTCTATGAGCTTGTCGCGCAAGGCTGATAGATTGCCAACCTCTAGATGGGGACAGTGATGATACAGGTAGTCGGTCACAACGAAATTCAGGATCACATTGCCCAAAAATTTCAGGCGATCATTGTTAGTCTCTGGTTCGGAGATTTGTTGAGCATAGGAGCGATGAACTAGGGCAAGACGGAGGGTGTCACTAGTTTTGAAGTGGATGCCAATCTTGGCTTCGACTGGCTGAGGATTCCATTCCATAGTTTCGCCCTCAAATAGAGAATTATTGAAATTAGTCAACAACCGCACCCACTCTTGGGTTGGGGTTTCCACGCGGGAAGACCTTGATGAATAGAGATGTATTGTACCTCTGCTTCCCCTGCTTTTCCTTTTTGGTCAAGCCTAGCTGCGCAGCAGCTGCTTAACCGTACCGACTAGCTCTTGAGGGAGAAAAGGTTTAGAAATGTAAGCATCAGCTCCTTGCCTCATCCCCCAATAGCGATCGAATTCTTCTTTTTTAATAGAACACATGACAACAGCTAGGTTCTGGGTTTTCTCGTTTGCTTTGAGCCGGCGGCAGACTTCATAACCATTCATTCGGGGCATGATGATATCCAGAATCACCAGATCAAGATGGTGACCCTGAACTTGCTCTAGGGCTTCGACGCCGTCGCCCGCAACAATCACACTCAGCCCACTTCCTTGGAGAAGTTGTGCAATCATTTCCCGTTGGGAGAGACTATCCTCTACCACCAGCACTGTACCCATAACTACCTACTTACCTAGTTGGCTCTGTTCAAATGTTAATGAGAAATCATCAGAAACGGTAGTATTGCTTTCTTGATTGGCGAGGTTTTTCATTAGTTCTAACTTAACCTGAGTCGGTTCCTATTCAGCTCCAGTTATTCATGTTTTTCCTAAAATTTCCCTTAACTTTCTGAGTTTGCGGGGTTTACTGTTTGCCATACTCAGTACTAACGAGTTCTCGGACGCCCTAGAGTCGTGATATAGAGAACGGCTTCATCTGTGGGAATGCCCAAGACTTCATTGACTTGGTCATCAAAGAAGCCAGCAATACCACTCACCCCTAAGCCGAGATGAATAGCTGCTAAATTCATGCGTTGTCCCAGATGACCCGCATCCATGTGAAGGTAACGGTAGACGCGATCGCCAACTTTATTAACCGCTTTCTCCAAGTCAGCCGTGTGAAATATCACGGCTCCCGCATCTCGACCCAACTCTTGGCCCAGACACAAGTAGTGCAACTCTCTACGGAAGTTCTTAAATCGAATTTGCCGTAACTCTTGAGCTTTAGGAGCGTAATAGTAACAGCCTTCCTCTAAGTTATTCACTCCAGAGACGGCAACAAAGGTTTCAATTAAACTCAGATCGAAATAATCGGGTGTTCCATCTAGCCCCTGTTCAATGTAGTGTTGGGGTTGGTAAGTGAAATCCAGTACAGCTTTCAGCTCGTCTAGCGTCACGTTTGCTCCATTATAAGCACGGGTAGAGCGCCGTTTCAGGAGCGTGTTTTCTAGGGCTTGTAGGGGTAATCCTTGAGGTTTTTTGCTGCCCCAATCAATAGGTGTGGTGACGGTGGAGATTTTGGTACAGAACGGAAAGTTGTACTTATCTTCTAGTTCTTTTTCCACTACTCGGTCGCCTGGGAGCACACTCTCGTCTTCCCAATTTCCGGTATCCTCAATTTTAGTGGCGCGATGCAAGTAGCCCAGCAATTCGCCGTCTGGAAGTTCTGGATAGTTTACTTGCGTGGTGGAGGGTAAGACTGTTAGGCTAGGCGGCAAGTTTTGTCGCACATTAAGCTGATCGGCTAGGGGAACGACTGCGATCGCACCTTCCTGTTCCGAGTCTAGATAAAGCAGATTATTGACCATCTCATCGCCAAAGCTACCGATCGGGTGAGGTCGATAGTGCGTGAGGGAGCAAGCCAGCTCAATGTTGCCCAGCAGATGACCCGTGTCTAGAAAAATCCGTCGATATGCCCGATCTTCGTAGCGCCAAGCCGAACGATAAAAAACGGCTGTAATCACAATCGCTAGATCGGTACTTCCCAAAACTGAGTGCCAGAAACAGCAGTCTTGTAGCACAGACCAAACCTCACTCTCCCAAAAATGAACGAGAGAATGAGTCCGAGACTGATAGTTATAAAGCCCTGTCGGCAACACAGGAGTGCCACGGGAGACTAAATAAATCTCAGCTGGATACAATCCACCAGCAGAGGGAGCAGCACGCAGATACACGGGGGGACCCATTGTTGTTGGTAGTCTTGCTGTTAAGCCATAACTGCAAAATAGCAACTGCGACAACCGCCGCCAAGTTTTACCCGGTTCATCCGTAAACGCCAGGGGGTCTTCTTTCAAGTAGGGCTTTAGGTCAAAGTTAGCGCCAACTTTGTATTCTTTAAAAGGAGCGGGCTGACTTGCCCAGTCCAGTCCTTTATTTTTTGAGGCGATGGTTTCTGGATCGTATTTGGTGCGTTCGTGGTAGTGCTGAGCAATAGATACTTGCGGTTTTGACATAAGTCCTTTAAAAACTTTTCTGCTTTGCTTTTGATCTTGACATTCAAGGACACCCAACTTGTCATACCTCTGTCATACCAAAAACAGTGACCGATGCCTGTATCTGTTCAATGACAAATTCATGATTAGGTAAATTTGTCAAGAAGAACTAAGTAATTTAGAAAAGATTTACAAAGCTTAAAAAAACGTTAGGACAAGTGTATCTTTTGTAACAATGCCTTACATTAGAAGAATGGGTAGGCATAAATACGTATTCTCCGTCATAGAAATCACCTCAATAGAGACAGCAACGGCTTCCCAACCGAAGTGTAGATGAAGAAGATTAGTGGAGCAGAATTACTGGCTCAATATGCCAGTGGTAGACGAGACTTTAGTTCAACCGATATCAGTGAGGCTGACCTATTTGAAGCCAAGCTACAAGGTATCAATCTAAGGGAGAGTAACCTTCAAAAAACCTACTTGCCCTACTCTAACTTGAGTCAAGCTGAGTTGCAGGGCGCTCAACTTCAGGCAGCCGAATTAAGTGATGCTCAACTTTACCAAGCCAATCTATCCGACGCAAATCTTCAGGACGCCAATCTGTGTCGAGCGACTTTGCGCCGTGCCAATTTGCGAGGAGCTAATCTAACCCGTGCTAATTTGCAAGGAGTAGATTTCGGTAATGCTGACCTTAGTTACGCCAATCTTTGCTATGCCGACCTAAGCCGCGCCAATTTGGATAGAGCTAACTTAACTAATGCGGATTTGAGGGGTAGCAACTTGTTTCGCACTCACAAGGTTGACCTCTCTAATGCCTACTCAGATAGCTCAACTGTTTATCCTGATGGACACCGACCCAATAAGCCTTCATCCAGTGAGGATAAGCTATCCCAGGACTGAAGTATATGAGATTTCCTGCTAGCCCTTAGGTTACTGGTTAGTGGGGTCATGCGGTGGGTGATTGCTGCTGATAGGCTAGATACACAGCCTCCAAAAATAGGTGAGCGGTGACTTTGGGCGCTTTTTCTAAAGCAATGACTTCTTTTACCTGATGAGCCAGTTGTCGGCTCAACTCAGCTTTTGCCTGGGAAGTCATCGCTCCACTACGCTGTAAGTATTCTCGAATCACGGCAAAGTCTTCTGGCAACAAACGGGATATATCAGCCTCTGTCTGCAACTGATTGGCTAAGGATTGTGCCTGCTCAGAAACGGGGAAGGTAGCAGAGACGACAGCCTGTTCTTCTTGAATCACTACTGTTCCCGCCACTAAATCTCCTAAGCGCTTCTCCTGTCGGCTTAACACTATTAAAAATAATCCTAGAAAAAAGGTGTCATCAATGGGTCGCAGCAAAGCACGTAAGGTTGATTGTTGTAGCCTAATGGGTCTGCCATCATCACGAATCACCCGAATTTTTACATAACGTTTCCCAGGAGTTTGACCCTGCCAAACCGCCTCGAAGAAGACAAAGTAACCTACGTAAATGAAGAAGGTAATTAATAGGTAGATTGCCCAAAACCAGAGCTGTAGGCGACTGTTCCCGTCTGCCAAGCTTTCTAGAACATCGCTCACTTGAGTGGCAAGGATGAACCAAGCAATTTGGAAACCAATTAGAATTAGGCCTAAAGCAATATAGTCGATTAGTAATGCATAGGCTCGATTGCCAATTCCTGCTAGGGTAAATTCCAGTTCAACGCTTTCCGGTGTTTGGAGAGTAATTCGATTGAAAAATCGCATGACAGTTGAGCAAAGCTTGAGGAGGAAATTGAAGAGTTCTTTAAGCTTCGCATATCAGACCAAGCGAGTCAGGCAAGCCAGATAGGTTGCGATCGCTTTTAGGAAACAGGTTCTTCCTGACCGTCGCTGTAAAGCGTCGCTACCGCGAACGCGAATCCCGCACCTGCAAACCCAAACCCTCTCGACGGCTCCGAAGATCGTAGTAAATAACCGCTTTGATGGCTTGCCAGAACGGCATCATAAGTGTATTACCAACTGTTATTAAGATTAACCCCCAAAAGATTATGGAAATAATAGTTGATACAAGTGTCTCTGGGGAGAAAGAAGTTATCAACGATGACATCATAATAAATACAGGAAATAATGCTAAAAGTACTATGGGCGCTGTGATTAAACTCGCCACTAAAAGAATCACTTGAACTCGGAACGCTAATCCCTTCGTTAATTCCCAGCTACGACGAATACAGGATGTTGAAGTAACATTTGCTTCTATTGCTAAAGGTAACTCTGCTATGAAAAAATGAGAGTAAAACCATAAGTAAACAGCTAAGGTAATTAGATTAATAATATTCTGAATTAGACCAATAAGGAGGCTTCCTTCTGAACTAGAAGTACCTCCAAGAACGACTGTCAGTATACCAATGATAATAACTGACACTATAGTCAAAGCAATATTGACAGCTAAAGCAATCAAAGCAATTAATATTTGTGCAACCCAAAAACTCCATAACTGAGGAGCGAGCTGGGTGCGCGTGGTATCGAGACTTTCTGGTTGATTAGTCAAGTCTTGGAAGACGTGGCGTGAAATTATCCCCTGAATCTGAAAGTTTTTTGCCCAACCATAAATCGGCACAAAAGACCATAACAAGGCTTTGAAGGCTAGACCAAGATATAACTTAAAGCGATCGCGGTAGATACGCAAGCCAGCACTAACGACATTACCAACACTGAGGAATCCGCTTGTTTGGCTAGAGTTCTGACTCTGAGACGTGGCTGGACTGCTGCGTAAATTTTTACGGTCGGTTTGTCTAGTGCCGGAAGGCGTTTCTACTTGTGATGGAATCGATCTTGGTTTGTTGCGTGTAGTTTGATAGGCAGAAAGATTTTGGAAATCTATTTCCTGAGTCCTTGAGGGTGTCTCTAGTTCTATTTCCTCAGAACTTAAAGGTGTTTCTAGTTCTATTGGCTCAGGGATTGAGGGTGTCTCTACTTCGGATACCATCTCAAACGATTGACTCCAAGCTGGAGATTCCTCACCAACCTGACGACCGAAAACCTTTACCGTTTTAATGGATTCAACCTCCAGCTTGGTAAGACCGTTACGGATGAATGAAACCATAGCCTGCTGCTTGGGAATCTGAGCTGATTCCAGCAGGACTTGTAAGCAATCATCTTTCAAACCGACCTTGGCAGTAATGTTTTTGGGTTTGAGTGACTGATTGATCAGTGCGGCAATCGCTTTGGGATTGCCTTGTTTGGCTAGCTCTCGTAGATTTTCCTGAGTCATATCTCGCTCTCCATTTGTTATGAGTTCTGATTCGACTAGCGATAGGTAGAAATATCTATGAAATTAGGAGTTATAGGTTTTACAGATACAGTTTTCCCAACTCAATTCGTGTTGAGACCATTCTAAGCTCGGCTTTATCCATACACCAGAATCTTAAACAAGTGATAAACCCGAAGGACATAGCACTTCGTGCATTGCAAACAAAACCTGACGCGCAGCAGGTTACAAGATAGACTGGCAACTAATCTCTATGAGTTGGATCGAGCAGACCAATAACAATCAGAAAAATCTTGTGAATATTCAACGTTGGATTGCGCGGCGGGAACCCAATTGGAAGCGATTGGACGCTCTTTTGAAACAAGTGGAAAAAAAAGGGCTGAAGTCGTTGCGATCGCCTGAAATCAGGGAAATGGCAAGTTTGTATCGTTCTGTATCAGCGGATTTGGCAAGAGCGCGAACAAATCAGGTAGGAAATACCTTGGTGCAAGATTTGCAACGGCTAACTTCCCGCAGCTACAGCCAGATTTACCAAGGTTCGCGTCGTCAGGAATGGCAAGGAGTTGTAGAGTTTTGTCGTTGGGGGTTCCCAGCTACGGTGCAAGAAACATTTGGCTATATCGCTGTTGCAACGGCAATTTTCTTAGTGGGTGCGCTGATTGCTTGGTGGTTTGCTTGGTCATCTCCCGTGTTTATGTCGCTTGTGGTTCCAGAAGGCTTGATTGAAAAAGTACGCGATCGCCACGAATTATGGATGGGTTCTATTGTCGGAATTGAGCCTTTGGCTTCTAGCGGCATTATGATCAACAACCTGAAGGTATCCTTTGCCGCTGTTGCGGGTGGGATAACGGCAGGGATATATACGGTATTTATCCTGGCATTTAACGGACTACATATTGGTGCGATCGCTACTTTGGTAGGACAAAATAACTTAGCTTACCCGTTCTGGGCTTTTGTCTTTCCTCACGGTTCCCTAGAATTACCCGCGATCTTCTTTGCGGGTGGTGCTGGCTTACTAATCGCTAGAGCAATTTTGTTTCCTGGTAAATATCGCCGTATTGATGCACTGAAATTTTATGGTTACAAAGCTGCACAATTAGTTTTTGGCATTGTACCCATGCTGATTATTGCAGGTACGATTGAAGGTTTTTTCTCACCCAGTCCAGTGATTCCAGACCCTCTGAAGTATTTAGCCGGAATTGGTTTATTTACCCTCTTAGTTATCTATTGCAGTCGGAAACAATTTGAGCAGAAATCTACTAATTCTGCTCGAAACACAGGTCAATACTAATACTGTGGTGGTCACTTACTGGCTTCCCTTCAGCATTGTAGGCGTGCTGCGCTCTCAGAAAAGGCAAGGTAGTCACCTCAAGGATTTC
>JALYGX010000222.1 GCA_030776905.1 Cyanobacteriota bacterium
CCCTAGATCAGCTATCGCTTGGTTGCAAACGAGTAAAGCTCACGCTTGGTTAGCAGGACGTAATTATGCTACCCCTGATGATGTAAAGGCGATCGCACTGCCTCTTTTGCGTCACCGTCTCATCCTCAAACCAGAAGCTCAACTAGATGGCTTAATGATCGATGCCGTAATTTCCTCATTACTGAGCCAAGTGGCGGTGCCGAGGTGAGTGGTTCAGAGGGTGTCTGAAAAGTAAAGTTTATACTAGCTGTTGCCAATAGCCTCAGGAATGCACTTCTGGTTTTGGCGATCGTGCTGCCAAAGTCTCAATAGGCTGGTGCTAAGACTCCGGCACAACCCACGGCACACACGGCAAATATTTCTATGACTCAATCAAGCTTTCCACTCATAAACTCTCGCATCCAATCGTATCTGCGCTTTGCGGCGGTAAGGACACAGTTGAAGGACTATATGGGGATTACGATGCTCAAGTAAGTGGAAGCCCTGGGTTGGGGTGTAGATTGAAGTTTGGTGGTGGGGTGCGATCGCTTTTCCCCTCGAATAGCGATCTTTTTTGCATAAAAACTGATAGTCGTGGAATGGTTCTTCTCGTACAGCCTAGAAAAATTCCGTAGAATAATACCCAGGCTGTGTATCTCCTAATATGCCCACCTGGTTTTTGGTATCTACGTTTGAAGTGGTATGGAATTTCCAACGATCGGGACGATCGGCTTTCTCGGAATACACCGCTTTGAGAATGGTGCTGCTATCCGTGGAGCACTATTGGTAACTGATACAGAAACGAAGCCCCTAGAATTTCGAGTAACAGCGCCTGTTCGTCCTGAGAAGTTCCAAAAGATACTCTATGGTGAGCTTTTGGATGAGCATATGTCTGTAGAACTGATTGGCTTACCTCTTCTGAATGCTCTCCAGCAAAAGCCTAACGTAATTATCGTCCGAGATATCTTGTTTCTGGGCATGAATGCTAGGCAAGAGATTCCGACAATTCTTATGCTCAAAGAAGATGAACCTCTCCTCAAGAAAGGGGCTTCAACCCAACCACTCAATTCACCAGATTCAGGTCATCCTCCAGTTAAAATTCATACTTCTGGTCAATTTGAGCCAAAGTTGACGGAGATTTCACAGCAGTTGCACTCAATCTTTTGCAGCAGGGACTTAATGGAGCCGTTCGTTCGTCTCATTGATGCATGTACAGACGTGCATAGTCGTAAAGTGGGCGACAGCTAACACCCATGTTCCTAATTAGTGGAATTGCAAGGCAGATTACTCGTATTACATCGGGTGTTAGATCTCCAGAGATCTTCTTGCTCTCAGGTTGGATGATGGAATCTGCTGTTGTTTATCGACAGAGTTTTCAGTTTCCAGCCATCTTAACCTCTGATAATCTCTGCTTAGTAATGGCAAGGAGTAGACCATCCGGTAATCTCCTCCTAGAAACACCAGAAGTTTATGAAATTCAAGAACCTCTATTTGTTCCTAAGATTCAGAGTGCTGCTGACATCGGCATTCGACACCCGGAAGTTTATGACTTAACCGACTGGTTTCTTAAGAGCGTAACGTGCTCAGAGAATTATGTAGATCCGCCCACACCCACTAAGACTTTCAAATACGAGAAAGTTCTCACTCCTGCTACTCAGGTATCTGAGGACTTGTTTTGTGCGTTGAGTGAACCTGAGATTTTTGGGCAGTGTTTTGGTCAAGCTCAGCAGAAACAAAGTAATTCAGACGGTGAAGACAAGCAAGCCGTAGGACGCAAGCCGAGTAGAGACAAAATACCGACCCGCTCTCCAAGCCAGTGGGAGCTTTTGCAACCAGTTCTATTGCCTCCACTCTCGCTAGAGTTTCCCAAGGAGTTAGATTTTTATCATGAACTGCGAGGGTATCAGCAGGAGGGGATTCGTTGGCTGGTGGAACAGCCGTCAGCTTTGCTGGCAGATGAAATGGGTACTGGTAAAACGGTTCAGGCTGTGAATGCCTTGCGGTTACTTTTCCGTCAAGGCAAGATCCGGTCGGTATTAATTGTGTGTCCATCTGCCGTGATTGGTAGTGTTGACTTGACTATTGAAACTGGCAGTTCGGAGGGATGGAGCGGACACTTTTATCATTGGGCTTCAGAGCTAGAAGTTGCAGTTATGCGCGGTGGCAATCAAGAGCAACGGAAGCTCGCTTGGGAACGCCCTTTTCACGTTTACATTACAACCTATGACACATTACGTACAGATATACGGAACCAAGTTCTGACTGACTGGAACAAGTTTGATTGCATCATCTTGGATGAGGCACAAAAAATCAAAAATAGAGAGACTAAGACTTCGCAGGCTATTCGTTGTTTACACTCAGAATATCGTTGGGCGCTAACAGGTACACCGATCGAAAATAGCTTGGATGATGTGAAGTCACTGTTTGCTTTTATCCGTCCAGGTACATTTAGAGGTGGTGTTGAAGATTCTCCTGAGGCTGTGAAAGCAGCAATCGACCCCTATATGTTGCGCCGATTGAAGCAGGATGTTTTGCAAGAGCTTCCAGATAAGGTGCGGCAGGAAGATTGGCTAGAGTTGGATGAGTATCAGAAGGCGGACTATAACCGAGCACTACAGGCAGGTCAGCAAAAAATTGAGACATCTCTAGGTGTAGAACAAACTATTCAGGTTCAACAACATATTTTTGCATTGCTGGGAGAATTGAAGCAGATTTGTAATTTTGCAAAGGGGCGATCGGAAAGTCCGAAAACAGAATTATTGCTGGAATATCTGGAAACAATTGCTGCTAACAAGAAGCAAGTTTTAATTTTCTCACAGTATCGGGAAGAAGGGACGGATAAAATTGCCAGACTACTGGAGCATAAAAGAATCAAATATGTTGTCTACACAGGTAAGATTTCTAATCAACAGAAAAATCAAGCAGTAAGTGATTTTCGCAGTAATCCAGATCTCACAGTATTTTTGGCAACCATTGATACTGCTGGTTATGGCATAACGCTGACTGAAGCGACTTACGTTATCCATTTCGATCATCCGTGGAATCCAGCAAAGATGCAGAATGCAGAGGATCGAACTCATCGAATTGGTCAGAAATCTAGTGTAACCGTTTATAGCTTTTGGATGAAGGGGACAGTTGAAGAGCGGATTAAGAAAAAACTGATTGACAAACGTTTATTAGTTGAAAACACAGTTGATGAGTTAGCAGTAGAAGCCATAGAGAATAGCCTTTCTACTGAAGATTGGCTAGATATCTTTGGAATTAAGCCTGTGGCGAGAACAGTTCAGGTTGAAGCAAACCCAGCGTCTATACCTCAGCCTGAAGTACCCGCTGAGAGAAAAGCACAACCCCAGCCAACCTCGGTAAAGCGACCTAAGTCAACATCAAGTCAGTCTATTAAGCCAACTATAGAGTCTAACCAAATGTCAAACGATCGTCTTTGTACAGTTGAAGAGCATCTAGAACTCCTTCGCAAGCAAATAGCGGGTAAAGAGAAAGCTAAGATTTTAGCTCCCTTGGAGGAGCATACTCGCATCGAGTTAGGCATTCAAGAGCTACGTAAGCAGATGCGTCCTTTTGAGGAAGAATACTGGCAGCTTTTAGCGACACGCTCGACCCAAGTGGAAATTGCTGAGCCAGAGGCAGAAATCGTGGTGGCAGAACTCGTAGAACAAGTCGGGCAACTGCAAACCAGCAAGCAGTATCCTGATGAATTACTTCAGCTTTTGCAGAAGATCTACATTGAAGTGAGCAAACCCGGTACACCTGCTGCCGCTAAACTAAAGGGTGCACTGTCAATGTTTCCACCATTTGTGAGCTTGGGCTACGAGGTAGAAATTGACACCGAGATCTTTTGTCGTACCCATCTACCGACCTTTACTAAGTGGTATAAGGCTCTAGCGAAAAGGTGATAAGGTTGGCAGCGTCTATAGGAGTTTTGAAAGTCTGTTGAAAGATGCTCGTTGCACTGATCAGTCTAATAACCGCATACATCAGACGGCTCAAAGACTTCTGGCTTCGTTTGAGTGTCACTTGCGGTCGGTGAGGCTTGTCGTTAGATTGCTTTTGTGATGTCACCTTCGCAATCTGCTGAAAGCAGCAGCACTTCGCGATCGCGCCTACCTTCCATCTCACTTCAAGCGTTGGGCTTCGTTTCGGATTATCTGTCCCTGATGAGTTTAGCCGCTAGCGTTTCAAGTATGTGATCGCACAGCTACACTAAAATCTAGGCACAGCGCAGTGAGAAATCGAATATGAAAATAAAGGCAGTCATCTGGCAGGAAGATGGGGTATGGTGTGGTTCTGTACCAGCTTTACCAGGCTGTCACACTTGGGGAGAAAGCTACGAGCAACTGTTGGAGATGCTAGAAGACGCTATTCAGGGTTGGCTGGAAGTTGCTAGTCAGAAAGAAGAGCTTGAACCTGAGAAACAATTGATTGAACTATCTGTATGAAATCTGTTTCCGGTAAAGCTCTTTGTAAGATTGTTGAGCGATATGGTTGGGAACTAAAGCGAGTCACTGGTAGCCATCATATCTATGCAAAGGAAGATATCAGCGCCATTCTCTCCATTCCTGTTCATGGCAATCGGGATCTGCCTACTGGTACTTTAAGAAGACTGCTGAAGGATGCCGAGCTTACTGAAGAAGACCTAGACTAACAGTGCGATCGCTATGATTGAAGATTTACTATGTGCAAGCATTGAGTCCTGACTCAGTTATCTAAAGAGCGAATTTGTCCAAGCGTCCAGCTATGTGTTGAAGAAAAATGCTCAATTGTATCGATGCTTGGCATAATTCTTTACCTGACGCGAGTTCCATAGTACTTGCGTAAGTCCTGTTCTGTTACTCAGGATTTAAAATAATGATTCCGTCACGTCGAGTTTACAGTTTGTTGCTGCTGGGAATTGCGATCGCAATTATCCTAGCTATCCTTTTCGGTGTGCAAGTCAGCATCATTGCCACTGTTCTATTCGATAGCGTAGTTTTAGGTCTAGCTATCTGGGATGGACAACGGGTAAAAGCTAACCGAGTGCAAGTGACGCGCTATCCCTTGCAACGACTTTCAATAGGGCGAGATAATCCTGTTGTTCTCTCCGTGCGATCGGGAAATAACGTCTCGAAAATTCGCCTGCGGGACTCCTACCCGTTGGAGTTTGAGGTTTCTACACCCACACTTGAGGCCTTGCTAGAGGCTAACAGCACTCAGGAACTAACCTATACCGTACACCCAGATAGTCGAGGTGAGTATCAGTGGGGAGATATTCAGGTGCGCCAACTGGGACAGTGGGGCTTGGCTTGGCATGATTGGAAAATCCCAGCGAGTCAGACGGTTGCCGTATATCCAGACTTAATCGGGTTGCGATCGCTTTCCATTCGCCTCACCTTGCAAAACACTGGCACAATGCGCCAAGCACGACGGCTGGGTATGGGCACTGAATTTGCTGAACTGCGAGAATATGGTATTGGTGATGACATCCGCCTGATTGATTGGAAAGCCACAGCAAGGCGATCTGCGCCTAGCAGCAGCGCTTCGCTATCGCGTCCGTTGGTACGGGTGTTGGAACCGGAACGGGAGCAAACTCTAATTATTTTGCTCGACCGAGGACGCCTGATGACGGCACAAGTGCAGGGACTGAAGCGCTTCGATTGGGGCTTAAATGCTACTTTATCCCTGGCATTGGCTGGATTAAATCGAGGCGATAAAGTAGGAATTGGCGTCTTCGACCGCGAAGTAACAACTTGGATACCACCCGAACGTGGTCAACATCAGCTATCTAAACTAATTGAACGCCTTACCCCCATTCAGCCAGTCTTACTAGAACCCGACTACGTTGGTGCTGTGACTAAGCTGGTTAATCAGCAAACTCGTCGTGCCTTGGTTGTTCTAATTACAGACTTGGTAGATATCACTGCCTCTGCTGAACTCCTTGCCGCACTGGTACGCCTAGCACCCCGCTACCTACCGTTTTGTGTCACTCTCCGCGATCCGCAGGTTGATCGACTGGCAAATACTCCTCCTATTGTGGAAAAGGAGAAGCAAGGTGCGGTTGAAGCTACTTATGCCCGTGCCGTTGCCCTAGATTTACTCGCCCAACGTCAGGTTGCCTTTGCTCAGTTGAAGCAAAAAGGCGTTCTGGTATTGGATGCACCAGCCAATCAGATTAGTGAGCAATTGGTTGACCGTTATTTGCTACTCAAAGCCCGAAACCAGCTTTGATTCATCAGAGAAATGGGTTTGAAACCCCGTGCTTCTAGCACGGCTTTACAGTCAGATATCGGGTTAAAATAGAAGTGGTCACTGACCCACCCGCGACGATGGAGACATAAACCCTAACACCAAAGTTTGCGATGCTTCGCAACGGGGAAGAAAAATCGGTAGACCGGGAAAAGAGGATGGGGCAATGGTGGACATCCCTTGAATCAACCAGATACAAAAAGAAATTCTTTGGAATTTCGATACATAAGAACCGCAGGGCTTGCGGGGATAGTCTGTGGAGCGAACATAAGACCAAATCTCTGTTCGTGAGTGGAGGCAGTTGCATTGAAGCAGAAACCTAAATCGCGAGGTTTAGGAATCACCGCACTTTTAGGGAGGTGAGGATGTCAACTAGCTCACAATCACAAATACTAGTTCTACAGAAATCCTTGAGGTGACTACCTTGCCTTTTCTGAGAGCGCAGCACGCCTACAATGCTGAAGGGAAGCCAGTAAGTGACCACCACAGTATTAGTATTGACCTGTGTTTCGAGCAGAATTAGTAGATTT
>JALYGX010000223.1 GCA_030776905.1 Cyanobacteriota bacterium
CACCCGTTTAGCGATTGGCGCAATGAGTGTCGGCGGGATGAAACGCTGTCTACAGCTAATGCACCGCTATGCAACACGGCGATCGATTGCTACAGGTTCCTTGATTGACAACCCAGTAACCCTGGCACGCTTAAGTGACCTGACGGCAGCCACCACGGCGTTGGAAACACTCGTTGCCCGAATTTCCGAGTTACTAGATCGGGGCTGTTCTGTTCCAGTGGAGGCTTACATTGCCTGCAAGACCTCTGGTCCAGAATTTTTGTGGAAGGCTGTGGATAGTCTCGTTCAGCTCTTGGGGGGTCGCGGCTATATTGAGACAAATATTGCTCCGCAGTTGCTCCGCGATGCTAGGGTGTTTCGCATTTTTGAGGGTCCGACGGAAACGCTAAATATGTTTCTTGGCTCACGGGTACTCCATCAAGGCGCTGAACTGCATCAGTTCCTCTGCAACGAACTAGGTGCAACCTCCGTATCAGACCGCTTAAGAGAAGCTGCCGAACAAATCAATGCACGATGGTCAGAGCCAAACGTTGCTTTTTCAGACCGTCCCTCCGCTCTGCGTTGGGCTTCTCTGCTGATTGGCGAAGTTACTACTTACGCGATTTTGTGGGCAGCATTGCAACAAGTGGTAAGCCGTACTTCATCAGAGCGAACGCATCGTGCTATTGAGTGGGTACGCCAGCAGTTTGAACAGACGCTGAAGAAAGCTCTTACCGATACACCGAGTAAATCGGTGCTGCTCAGTGCCAATGAGGCTACAGACCTAATCTCCAGCTATGCCGAAACAATTGGAGATCTTGAACAAACTCTTCCAGGTGAAGATAATGAACTCGACGAGTTCCTACGTCGTGAACCAACGGCAGCTAGTCCAAAGGGAAATACAAACTCGTCGGGAACTGTAACGTCAGAAGTTAAGTTCTCGACACCAGATTCAAGGAGTTCTGACCATAGCGCAGAATCTATTGAGACTTGGTTAGCCAAATGGATAGCCAAGGAATTAAAAATAGAACTCGCCGCAATTGACACGCGCAAGTCTTTCTTCAACTATGGTCTGGATTCAGTGATGACGGTAAGTCTTGCTGTTGACATTGAAGATTGGCTTGGACGCCAGATTCCGATTACTCTCGCCTGGGATTATCCTTCTATCAAGGCTCTTGCCCAGCATTTAGCTAAAGAAGGCGATGTTACAGTTTCAGCGCCTAGGGAATCGCTGGTACCACTTCAGCTCGACGGGGATAAACCGCCTCTATTCTGTATTTACGGAATCTTGCTCTATAACGATTTGGCACGCAATCTGGGTAAGGAGCGACCCGTTTATGGGGTCTACCTACAAGAGGAAGTTGATCTGCTCAAATCGGGTAAACTAGATAACCAACAAACGGCATTAACCAGTGTCGCTGGCATGGCAGCTCGTTACTTGAAAGAAATACGAACGCTCCAGCCTGTAGGACCTTATTTTCTTGCGGGCGAATCCTTTGGAGGCTTGGTAGCCTTCGAGATGGCTCAGCAGTTGCGATCGCAAGGTGAGAAAGTCGGTTTATTAGCCTTATTGGATACCGAAGCTCCGGGAGCGCTCAAAGAATTGCCACGGACAGAGCGGGTATCTCGTCATTTAAAGAACTTTGTCCAAAAAGGACCTAGCTACGCTCTAGAGAAGGTAGCGCCGAAGATTGACTCAAGCAAGAAACAGCTTCTCAGTATCATCAGCAAAAATTATGGCAAGGTTGACCAAGGGAGTGAGCGGAGTTTGCAACGCTATGTTACTGAAGTCGCTACCAACGATATCCGTCAGCAAATTCGCGAACAGGCAGCAAACAACTATGTACCACACCCCTACCCAGGTAAAGTGGTTTTATTCCGGGCAATGGATCGAAGTGGATTTGAAGCCTATTCTGACGCCCAATGGGGATGGGGTTCGCTAGCTGCTGGAGGATTGGAGGTACACCATGTCCCTGGCGACCATATTGGCATACTCAAAGAACCCCATGTACAGGTTTTGGCGACCAACTTGAGGGCTTGCTTAGAACGGACACAGGTGGACGATTGAGGTGTTGTCGCCATGTCAAGAAACAGCAATGTTTCTTGACATTCCTAATAGACCTCTTGCAAAAGTCGTTGAATTCAAGAAAAAGCCGGAGCGACGTTTAGCTTTAATTGACCGAAGCGAAGAGCGAGGATATCAACTTTGTGGAGTGGCTAAACCACAACCGGGACGTATTCTTAGCGAACATCGCTGCTTTGGGCTTGAGATCTGTTTAAGTCCCGTTAACTGTCTCAAGTTTTAAAAAAGCTGCTAGACAAAGCAAGTGGGCGTATGTAGTAGCTCTAGAGCCACTTGCCGGGTTTGACCAGACTTATTGCAAGTTGCGAATCTTGTAATAAAAGATAAATAATGAGTATTTGTATATAAGTCTTGAATCTCGTCACAGAAACTTATAGCATTTCTCACAATCATGAGGTACAATAACAACAGTGAGCGAACCAGTTACGGATATTTTCCTGAGTCACCTTAAGCATGGCGTTGGTGAGTCCATCAATTAAATCTTTGTAGGTTCTTGCTGCCGTCTTTCTCAAAATAGATTTAACTTTTGACCAAAAATTTTCAATTGGGGAAAATTCGGGAGAGTAAGGAGATAAATACAGGAGTTTCGCTCCGGCTTTTTCAAGAACTTCTCTCACCATTTCTCCTTGATGTATTTTGGCATTATCCATAACAACACAAGCCTTATTCCAGAGTTTAGGAATTAGTTTTTGTAGGATAAAAGCTTCAAATGTAATGCCATCTACCGCTCCATAAATATTCACTGATGCCACCACTTCTCGGACTGATAAAGCCGCAATCACAGAAATATTTCTTCCTCTTTTTTGGGGCTTTTTACCTCTAGCCCTTTTCCCTTTTAAAGCTCTGGCATAAAGCCTAACCATTGCTAGATTGATTCCTGATTCATCAAGAAAAATCAGGTCTTCCAGCCGGATATCTCGAATTTTTGACCAAAACTCGACTCGCTGTTCCTGTACTTTTTCACTTTCTTTTTCTGCGGCGTAAAGAGTTTTTTTTTACACTGTAGTTTAATTTTTGTGTGATTCTCCCCATCGTTGCTCGACTGACTCTAACTTTGGTTTTCTCTTCGAGCAAGCCACAGAGCTCTTCGAGCGTCGCATCATTATTAGTTTCGATGATTTCTACTAAATCGATTAATTGCTCTGGGTTGAGCTTAGGTTCAGGACTTCCTCCTTGAGGCTGGGGGCGAATATCTCCTGTTTCTTTATATTGCTTGAGTAATTTTTGAATAAAGCTTTTGGCAACGCAAAAACGTTGAGCGAGCTTCCTAATTGAGATGCTTTCCTTTTCGTGGACTTCAATGATTTTCTTCCGAAATTCAACTGAATGAGGTTTCATTACTGATTTTATAATTGATAGGCTTGAACTAGAATGTACCTCAGAAGTGCGAGAAAGGCTATAAGACACATCCGGCTGACATTCTCGAATTCCCTCTTTTCTATAGCTACAGTTAGTTAGCCCATTTAAGGGAATTCCTTTAAGCCCACAAAACAAGTTGACCGCTAAGATGACAAC
>JALYGX010000224.1 GCA_030776905.1 Cyanobacteriota bacterium
GAAATTGAGTCGCACTTAGTCGGCTTTGAAGACAACTTCGATAAAATTGAGGCAGCATTTTTGTTAAGTCGGTCTTGTTGATAATACGAGACCGATCTTTTTTACCATAATCAAGCCCCCATCCCACACACGGCGTGGTTTCTGACGGGGTTGTCACCCCGTCAGCTTTTTGCCTCGACTGAAGAATTTGATCAAGTAGCTGCCGCCGCGATGAGCAAGTTTGGTGCTCCACCGGACGAATGTTTTCCTCCTAATATCAAGCCTTACGGAGAGGCTGTTTTGATTCATCAGAGAGGTGGTCATTACATTTCCCTGCTGGGAGTAAACAAGCTTTTCCCTCACCCAGAAGACCGTTGGCCGTTGGCTGTGGATGTTGACCAGGTGACTCGCTTGGCTACAGCGTTTGCAAATGTCGCTATGGCACTGGCAGGAGAGGGAAATGCCAGGAGTTAGGGTTGAGGGTGCGATCGCTTCTTACTTCCACGAGTCCTCTAAGGCACTACGCTAAACTATGTCACTAAGTTGATTACCGTACCCATTTCTGCTGACTGACGCGCTGCATCTGCAACCTTGAGGGCGTAACAACTCGCTGTTGCAGACAGATAGAGGGGCTTCCCTTCAACTAAGTAATCTAATACCAAGCCCGTATCTTTTTTAAACAAACCGCGTCGCCCCCCCACTTCAATTGGGGTCCTTTCTTCTTCCCGAATCAAATAGCCTTCATCTCCCTCAAAAAGCAGCGTTCCTTGCTCTCCATGTACCTCAAAGTCGCGCAGACTCTGCCAGAAGACTTCCCCTTTGCCGTAAGTCACTTCTGCAATTAAACCGCTAACAAAGCGCAGTTGGGCAGTACACAGGCAAGCGGTGTAATAATCTGATGGTGAAGCCTTAGTGACGTTAGAAGCCTCAGCGTCCCAAAACCGAGATTGACAACTTACAGAAGCCACTTCACCAAACAAGTCAGTGAATCGCTGAATTCGGGAAAGAGCACCGCTGAAGGGAAAGCCGAATTGTTCTGGATGGTACGTCCAGCGCTGAGGTGCGGGACGTTGAGGGGAAATCGTGACGTAACGGGCATAAAAAGCGTTGCCAATCTTGGGTAAGGATTGCCGCAACGCTTGATGTAACCCACCTAGTAGCTCAATATGTTCTACATGAAGGAGCTTGCCTTTGGCGATTGCAAGAGCAATCAACGATTCGGCGTCTAAAGGGTCGAGAGAGAGGGGATATTCGACAACAACGTGCTTGCCAGCATTGAGAGCCGCACGAGCGATCGCACCATGAGTGCAATTAATCGTACAAATAAATACCAAATCTATATCGGGGTGCTCCACCAACTGCTGCCAAGACTCTACGGCTGAAGCTTCATAGGTTCTAGCAAACTCTTGGGTTTTTTCTGGTGTATGTCCGCTAACGGCAACTAAACGCGATCGCCTTTGGCGCTGCTCTTCGGGCAATCGCGAATCTGTCTGCAACGTTTCAGCCCGTAGCTTTGCCGCAAACCCAGTCCCGACAATTCCAGCCCGGATGGGAAGAGAAGAAGGATTAAACTGCGTCACCAGTGGTATTAAAGAACTTTGAGATTATTACCCTACCATCTTCGGCTTCAAGATTGCTTGATAGTTGCTGGTTCCTGAATTTATTCCCGCCTCTTACCACTTATGCAGAAAGTTGAAGCTGCCAGGGCGACGAAATAGGCTGAAAAGCTGACGAGGTTAAGACAGAAGCAGCAGAGCAGCATTAAGTAGACAAAAGTGCGCCCCAGTCTATGACCGAAGGTCTTGGTCCCTGGTTCACCAACTCAAATATCTTTCCTTCCGTCACTGGGTTTTCGAGGCATTCTACACAGGCTGAGGCAACATCAATCCGGCTGGTATCACCGGATAAAGTATCACCCGTACCCACGACCACACCCAGCTTTCCCCCGGTTTTAGCCTTCAGCAGTGTGTTTAAGTCATAGGAAGTAAAGGGACCATCGATCAGCCGTCCTGGACGAATAATCGTGTAGGGTAAGCCAGAACGAATAATGGATTCCTCACCTTTGTGCTTGGCATCGAGTACGCCGAATGCATTGAGAAGACTAAAAGGTAGTTTATCTTTCCGTAAAATGCCGCAGGAGGATACAAAAACAAACCGCTTCAGTTCTTTAGGGGCTGCAGCTACCAGGTTGCTGACCCCTTGGGCATCGACTTGTTCCGGACTATTCTTAGCTTTGGCGTTGCGGTACTGTGAGTCGAGATAAATCTTGCTCCATTCAATGAGACTTCCAATCCCTTTAACTTCATCAGTGTTGTCAAAATCCCATTTGGCAGAGGGAAAGGCTGTAGTTCCGGTGGCGCAGATGATGTGAGTAATGTTCTGCACAGTAGGGGGG
>JALYGX010000225.1 GCA_030776905.1 Cyanobacteriota bacterium
TATGGAAGCGGTATTTAGTACATGGTCCTGGCTTCTTCTGGCTGGTCTTCAAACAAAAATTCAACTTTTATGCAGACCCCTTCAGTACGAGTTATTCTGCGCCTACTGGGAACCTTCCTCGTGAACAGATGATTGAGACGATTGAGTAGTTCTTTACGGGATTATAAGTACTTGGACAGGAATATTTACACAGATAGATAATTGCTAGCAGAGGATTTCAGGCTGTATTTTGTGTAATTAATTTTGTCTAACTACTTAATAATTAAAACGGGAAAGGGGGTATTTCTTCCTTTCCCGTTTTTCTTTTTATCTACTTATCAACCCGGTTAATTACTTCATTTATAAACTTAGGTTTTCGTCAGTAATCTGTTGTCCGTTGCAAGTGACCACTGAGTCCTGACAAAAACAGGAGTTACGCAGTTAATCGTAAAAGCCTGATTCTCTCGTAGGGGCTTAGCATTGGCAATCCCTTACAGAGTATCGAACTGCGTGAGTCCTAAAAAAGTGACAACTTATATACAAAGCGAATTCACTAGATTAATCTGCTGTCAGAGTTGCCTGTCGATAAAAATCAGTCGTCAAGTAACTAAGGCTCTCATCTTCTCTGAGTTTTTTGTATTTTCAGCCCATATTTTTAATTCAGTTGGGAAATATCCAGCAAACTTTCAAACTAACTGATGAATATAGATTCTTCCTTCTTTTTTGCCTTGGTTTATCGCCGATAGTTTCTACGTTGTAGAGCGCTTCATAGAATGAGGGGGTGAACTTCTATCTGGAAGCATTTACCGCACGCATTGCCACCAATCTTTGTACGGTAGTTGCTTCCGTCCATAGCCACTTTGATGAGAGTCTTACCCTTGGATGTCACGACGATTTTCTGTCCTTAGCTTTGTCAAGCTGGTAATCTGTCCATTTTTCAGCGCCTTGATGAGCGGGTAGTTCTTCCTCAACTAGCTTAAGCCCAGATGTGGATACCGTATTGGATGGGCTTTTTGCGCCTTTTCTCACATGATTAGCAACTACTCCCAAAGTAGGCAAGCGGAAAGTATTGAGTTGATTGAGGACTTGCATGACGAGGGAGCGGCTAGTCTTGCCAACACCTACAACCATCAGGATTCCATCTGTATGAGCTGCTAGGAAGTTGGCATCCATAAAGCCAACCAAATGAGATGTGTCATAAATAACCAAGTCAAAGGTGGCTTGAAATTCCTCCATCAAATACTGCATTTGAGCTGAGCCAAGGAGCTTGGTGGAGTTGGCTTGGGGGTGACCAGAAGTTAGGACAAACAGATTATCGGCGACTTGCGATCGCTGGATGAAATCGTTCGGATCTAGCTTTTTAGAAAGGAGGTCACTGAGTCCTTTTTGGTTGGGTAAGTCTAAATGGGTGTGTAGCTGAGGCTGGCGCAAATTCGCGTCTACCAATAAGACACGCTGACCCATTGCGGCGGCTGTTTGTGCTAGGTGTAAGGCAATGGTAGTCTTTCCATCCCCACGAGAAGCTGAGCAAACCGCCAAGGAGCGAACAGGTGGATCTGAAGAGAGAAAACGGATGCTGGCATAAAGCGAGTCGAACGCTTCCAAAAATGGAGAAGTCGCGAACTCACTGCCTCCAAGTGCTATCTCTGAGCTGTTGAAGGTGTTGCTCTTCGGTAATTTTCCGGCATTTTTATAGAGCGGAATCACACCCAATAGAGGCAATGGGATGGATTCCTTGATCTCTTCAGTTGTGTAAAAGATATTGCGAGATTTCTCAATCAGCAAAGCGGCTCCTACACCCAACAGCAGTCCCAACACCGCTCCCATCATCTGAATATTTCTTGCTTTGCTGGGAACAGGGATAGCTTCCCCTGTTGGGTCAAGCGGGATTTGAGGCTGGGAAAAGATTTCCCAAGGCAGACTTGTCTGAGCCGCCTCAACTCGCAGCGTTTCGCGCTGAGCTAATAGTTGGTCGCGTGTCCGGGTAGCAATCTCTAATTGCTGCTGGATATCGTTATACTGGCGAATCAGAGTCGGTAACTGCCGTAGTTGTTGCTCAAAAGAAGCCTTTGTCTGTGCCAATGCCTGAGTGCGTAGCTCTAGCACCTCAATTTGGTTGGTGGCAGTAACCAGTTGGTTAATTAGGTCTAGCCGAACTGAATTTTGGAAAGCCAGCACTTGGGGGTTGTTGGTTGACCCGGCGCCGCTTTGCCCCAGAATCCGCTGCGTTTGCTGATTTTGTAAGGATACTAAGTTCTGCCGTTTAGCCTGTAGGGCTTGAACGCTTGGACTATCCGGCAAAAAGCGAGATGATTCTACGGCAATCTGATTATCAAGTTCCTGAACCCTTGCCTGGAGTTCTGTGTAGCTGGGATCTTCACTCAAAGCAGATGCCGCGATCGCTTCATTGGGCGTTAGCGCCAATTGGTTCTGTATGTTTGTGTAGAGTGTCTTCTGCTCTTGTAGCTGGCTTTGGGCATCTCTTAATTGAGTGGAAATTTCACGAATTTGCGTGAACAAGTCTTCGCTCTGCACGTTGGGATCAGTTAGCTTGTACTGCTGTTGCAGCCTCTGCCGCTGTGACTGCAGGTTATCGACTCGCTTCTGCAATGCGGGGAGTTGGTCTTCAATAAACTTAACCCCTTCACCGATGCGAGACTTCCGTTCGTCAAGGCTGTATTTTAAATATTTGTTGGCTGTTACCTCTAAAACAAACTGGACTTGCTCTGGGACTTCCCCTTGGAAACTAACTTCGAGCATCTTGGTGGGGTCAGTAATTTTAGGGTCTTCGCTTTGAAAGCGTTCAACCACTAATCCTTGCTTGAGTTGCTCATATTTAAAATCGGGATACTTCGTGCGAATTTGCTCAAGAATCTCAGTGAGCATCTTCGGACTCTTTAAGATCTCAAGCTGAGTTGCATAGTCTAGTTCAAAATTGTCTTCCCCAGGTACGTCTCCGT
Source organism: Cyanobacteriota bacterium (assembly GCA_030776905.1). Taxonomy (GTDB): domain Bacteria; phylum Cyanobacteriota; class Cyanobacteriia; order Cyanobacteriales; family Coleofasciculaceae; genus CADCTM01. The sequence goes on from JALYGX010000225.1 coordinate 2,940, forward strand.
TAGCACGGGTGAGTGAGGAAGGGTCAACGGCTCTCGCTTCGTTGGTTACAGGTTCGACTAAGAGCCGGAAGTTCCCTTCATAGACGGATGGAGCACTTTTTGTCAAATACCAAGCTCCAACAGTTACCACACCTGCAATCCCAACAACCAGCAGGGCTTTCCGCTGGACAGTCCTCAAGAGTGGACGCAGGTTCAATCCTTTTCTAGGGGGAGCGCTAAACTCTTCTTGGTCTACCGATGGCAATTCCTGCAACTGTCTGCCTCGCTTACTAATTGATAATATTTGAGAGCCTTGTTCTGTTTCCATTTTGACCTCTGTGTACTTTGTTGACTTGCACCCCCGACTTGCACCCTAATTTGTAGAAGTTCTTAAGGCTTGAGGCAGGAGGGGAATTCCCCTTGTGGCTTCCTCTCGGTTTTGCTAGAGAGTAAAGATAGTGCTAAAGTGCTTCTCACTTTACTGGTTTCCCTTCCTCATCAAACTCCATAAGCTTGACTCGCAAGATCCTATGGCTTTACAAAATTTAATAAATTTATTTTCTGCCAGCTCTCCTTTGGCAAGGTTTACTCTTTTACTGACTGACTCTTTGTTGCTTATACCTCACATGCGTGCCCTTAAAACTAGCTTGGCAGGGGATTTTTGAGAAGAGGGATTAGTCAAACTGAAACTTGTATTAAATCAATAGTTGAGGAGAGCTGCAACTCGACTCCCCTGAAGAGGATCGGCGATTGTAGGCGACAAGTCGGATGTAATTGTAACGTCTGTGGGTCAGAATCCTGATCACATCTTGGCATAAGCGTGAAACTATAGCCGAGAATACAGCACGCTGCTCTTGAAAAACTTTCTCTTTTCATGGGCGTAAGAGAACTGAGCCTAATCAACACGCCTCGTTTTCTCCTGTTGTTATTGATTCCACCAGAAGACTTACTGTAACGCCAACTGAATTGGAGTGATAGCCCCGTAGTGAGAGTGCTTGAAAACATCTTAAGTATTAAAGTTTAAAGGATTGAAAATTGGCGTTCGTGATTTGATAAAGCCTCTCCGGAGAATCCGCGATTAAATTCACAGAAAATTCACAAAACTAATCGACCTAAGAAAGGCTGAACCAAGCTTCCATCCATTAAATAGTAATAAAATAAACTAGGTTTTATCAAAAATCTCAAGGGACTGACTCTCACAAGCAACATGACTCCTGGAACGTGCGTCAGAAGGGCTGTA
>JALYGX010000226.1 GCA_030776905.1 Cyanobacteriota bacterium
GCCTGTGATTTTGCGACAATCAAACCATTGGTCGCGGTTGATTCTTTGGACGATTATGAGCTTTACAACCTTGGGGATTGCTTGGGCGTGCCTAGCCCGGATCGATCAAGCCGTGCCCGCCCAAGGGAAGCTGGAGCCAGAGGGCACGGTTAAAGAAGTGAAAGCCCCTGTTGGTGGGGTTGTTCAAGAAATCCGTGTCAAAGATGGGCAGCGTGTTGAAAAAGGTAGCGTACTGCTCAAGCTCGATCCAACCGTAGCTAAGTCTCAACTCGCCTCTTTGAGTAAAATTCGTGACACGCTGATTAAAGAAAACCAGTTTTATCGTTCGGCACTCAGCAATTCTACTATGCCAAGCGCTACAGAACTCAATCTAGCACAACTACAACTGCCAGAAGCCATTGCTTCTCTGACTAAAAGTCGCAGAACGCTGCTAGCTGAAAATCAACTGTATCGCACTCAACTCGCTGGTGACACCCAAGGTGCTAACCTCAATCTCGAACAGCAGGCGCGTTTGCAAATTGCCACAGCAGAACTCAACTCTCGCGTTACTGCTAATGAGTTGGAAGTAGGACAATTAGAGAAGCAACTCGACCAGAACACAGTTCAACTTGCTAATGCCAGAAGTCGAGTGGAAGTTGAGCAGAAAATTGCTGACGATCTGGATTTCTTATCTCGGCAGGGAGGATTTGCTAGAATCCAGGCAACAAAGCAGCAACAAGAAGCAAAAACCCGCAAAGCTGAACTCGACCAGCTAATGCAGGAACAAGAACGCCTGCAATTAAAGATTGGACAAGCTCGGCAACAGCTAGCCAATACCCAGTATCTGTCTAAAAAAGATTTGAACGATCGCATTGCTGTCAATGAAAAACAACTTGCAGAGATTGATAGCCAGTTCAACAAAGTCATCGTTGAAAATGAGAAAAAAATTGCTGAACTTGACAGCCAATTAAGTCAAACCAGTCAAAATTTAAGTTATCAAGACTTGAAAGCCCCTGTCTCCGGAACTATATTTGAGTTAAAACCTTCCGCCCCTGGTTTTGTTATCAATACAACCGATGCACTCCTGAAAATTGTGCCTGACGATACATTAGTTGCCAAGGTTTACCTCACCAATAAAGATATTGGTTTTGTCAAAGAAGGAATGCCTGTTGATGTGAGGATTGATTCATTCCCCTACAGTGAATTTGGTGATGTTAAAGGAAAGTTAACCTGGATTGGTTCCGATGCACTACCGCCGGACCAAATTCGTCCTTTCTATAGTTTCCCTGCTAAAGTGAAATTGGATCGGCAGTCAATTGTAATTAATGGTCGAACAGTATACTTACAATCCGGAATGTCAATCAGTACCAATATTCGGGTGCGCCAGCGCACAGTAATGAGCATTTTTACGGACTTATTTACAGAAAAAACCGACAGTTTGAAAAATGTTCGCTGACGACCTAATCTGTCATTAACTTTAGTTGAATTGAACGCTCTTGACTTACGCCCTATTTACTCCTTCGTTTGCCATTGGTGAAAAACGAGAAGAACAAAGATTTAAACTCTTCTAGTTCTTGGAACTAAAGCGGCAGGCGTAAGTCATATTTTGTTAGTATTAATAGCATCAAACTACAGCATCTATCAAAATTATCAGGTCATCTATTACGCTCTTTTTTATTTCAAAATAGGATAAATTAAGCATGGAAACCGTCAAAATTTTAAACGTGGAGATTGACAATCTGTCAGAAACAGAGGTTTTAAAACAGCTAGAGTCTGGTGTTGTTTTCACCCCCAACGTCGATCACATTATCTTGATACACAACGATCCAGATTTTGCTGAGGTTTATGAAGATGCTGATTATAGATTATGTGATAGTAAGATTCTTTACTTTGTATCTCGTTTCTTAGGCACACCCATAAGAGAAAAAATTTCGGGTTCTGATTTCTTTCCAGATTTTTGTCAATATCACAAAGATAATGAAGATATTAAAATCTTCCTCTTAGGAGCCAAAGAGGGAGTGGCGAGCCAAGCGCAGGAAAATATTAATGCCAAAATAGGCAGACCTATTATTGTTGGGGTACACTCGCCTTCTTTCGGATTTGAAAAAAACGAACAAGAAAGCTTAGAAATTATTGAAATAATAAAAAAATCAGGAGCAAACGTTTTAGCAGTAGGGGTGGGTGCGCCAAAACAAGAAAAGTGGATACATAAGTATAAAGCGCAGTTGCCGAACATCAAAATATTCCTAGCGATCGGCGCTACAATTGACTTTGAAGCAGGCAATAAAAAAAGAGCACCCAAATGGGTGAGTGAAAGTGGCTTAGAATGGTTACACAGGCTGTTCTCTGAACCGAAAAGGCTCTGGAGAAGATATTTAATCGGCGGACCCCTCTTCTGCTGGCTTGTTTTGAAACAGAAGCTACAGCTTACAAGTATCTTTAGTATCCGCTTGCTGAAGTCGCTCCCACTCGAAGAACGCTAACTGAAAAAGTTCTGAGTGTTCAGCGGGAAGGCGAAGTAGAGGGAACATTTCTAGTGGTACGATGCCCACTTAGTTAACAAGTCCACCTTGTATAAAATCCTCCACTCCCCGGTTCCTCACTCCGGCTTGAGAAGGTCACAATATTATACAAATATTACAGCAAAGGCTTTGTTACTAGGAACACAAGCCTCCGTGTCCTTTGGTGTTTCAAAAAGGTAAGATTTACGGCTTATTGAGAACATGAATTTGTGTTAATACTTTCAATAAAAACTTGACTTCTATTCAGTAAATTCATTATTAATTCATGGAAGACGGGTAGCACCCGCTCCACCTGCCTCGCTAGCCCCTCAAAGGGGATGGTTTGAAACCTGTCTCGGCAGGCTGGGTCTTCGACCAAATTTTAGGGTGAATCCGATGTTAGGAGAGCAGAGGCTTGTTTCCAATCGCCAGAACGCCGACCAAAGCCTTTCAGATATCCTAAAGAGCTTGAACCTATCTCCAGCAGATAGCCGCCTATCTTCAAGCTTCAGCCAAGATTTTGAAGTCCGCGAGTTTAAACTCGGTGATGAGCTAACTACCTATAGCTTATCCAATCAGTTAGAGAATTCTGTCCGAAATGAACAGTATTCGGCGGGTTTTTACCTAATTTGCCAAGGTCGGGTGCGATTGCTCGGCTTTGATGCAGCAGAGGGTAAGGAAGTTTCAGCTTTGGTACTGGAGGCAGGGGAAAGCTTTGGCACAGAGCTTTTATTCACCGCTATCCCCTCGCTGACTCGTGCGATCGCAGCCAGTGAGGGTCAAATTGCCTGGATGTCCATCGCCCAAGTCCAGTCTTGGTGGGAAAAACTCCCCCAGTTGCGAGAACACTTACTCTCAACTGCCTTGACGCGGGCGACACCGATCTTCTTCAAAACTTCAACAGACTTACGACGCTTACCCGTAGCATCCCTCAAGCAACTTTTGCCCTACCTGGTAGAGACACAGATTCCTGCTGGGGAGGCACTCGTTCAATCCTCCTCCTCAGGGCACTTCTGGCTATGCAGGGGGCAAATTAGTAAGGGCGCACAAGTAAGTGTGCTTGCTGTGGGAGAGAGTTGGGGCTATCCTGATCCCACACCAGATGATTGGATTGCTCAGACTGATTTATTGGTTTACAAGCTTCCCCGGGAACATTGGGAAGCCGCTCATAATCGCATGGGCATTTCTCTGGAGCCTCAAAAATCCCCATCCGTCACTGTTACCTCTAGCAACGAGCGTCTTTCTCGTAGAAGTGAGGCAAAGCTGCCTCGTACTATACGACTGAAATCCGCTTTACCCGTACAGAGGAACAACGCGCCAAACCCTCAATCTTCAACCTCGTACTCCGAACCTGAAGGAATCGCTTTTCCTCAACCAACGAGACGCCGTCGTTGGCGGCGAGGGCTTTGGCAAGGCTATCCTTTCATTCAGCAACAGAGTTCTTCCGATTGTGGTGCAGCTTGCTTGGCAATGATCGGACGGTACTGGGGCAAATCCTTTACCCTTAACTACCTGCGGAATCTAGCGAGTGTCGGTCGTTCGGGGGCTTCCCTAAAAACCCTAGCTAATGCGGCAGAAAGCTTGGGATTTCAGGCGCGACCAGTACGAGCTTCTTTAAGGCGCATCGCCGAACAGAGTAATCCGTGGTTTGCTTTTTTTAAATTAGATCATTTTGTAGTGG
>JALYGX010000227.1 GCA_030776905.1 Cyanobacteriota bacterium
TGTTTTTCCGGCTTTGAGAAATATCACCATGCCATGCCCAAATTGGAATATCTGCTTCCTTAAGAAGGTCGTTTAAGCGTTCAAACTGGTCATTAATTAGGGCTTTTATTGGCCCAATATAAAGGACGCCAACGCTGCTGGAAGGATTTTCATGTAACAACGTCAAAACGGGTAAAAAAGCCGCTTCCGTTTTTCCAGAGGCAGTTCCAGCCGCTAGTAATAAGTGCGCCTCCGTATCGAAGATAACTCGACAAGCTTCAACTTGAACAGGTCGCAATTCCGTCCAAGCGTGAGTATAGATGTATTCTTGGATAAAAGGCGCTAGCCTACTAAATGCTTGGTCGTTCATAAAGTAAATTCAGCGAACTTACTATCTTCCTCAACATCAGGATTTTTATCTGAAGACGTTGGGTTGAAATTAGAGCTGTGGATTAATTCACTAAAAGCAATTTGGGGGTTTTGTTGGTAGAGATTTAAAACAGTAATAAAATCTCTCACAACTTCACGAGGCGTTAGAAATTCTTCTGAGCCTAGGCGATTGGCAACCTCGTTGATAAACTCCTGTAACTCACCTTTTTTAAGAGTATTTTTGTAATTATAATGCGCAGCATGAACCTTAATTAATCGCTGCAAAATCTGATATATATCTTCAAGATTCAGGGTGCCAAGGCGGATAACAGGTTCTGAAGTATCCTGAAGACCATTTTCGGCAAAACGACTTCTCGTTAATCGAGTTCGTAGCGCTTCATCACTATACAATCCACGTCGCTTATCTTCCAAAAATTGGGGAGTTCCACCCATAAAGATGCCCAGGTATTCTGCCCCACCTGCTCTTGTATCGTTGAACATGGCTAGGATTTTGTCATAGTTCTTTTGACGGGAGAGAGTATGGTTAATTTTATACAAATGAACGACTTCATCAATTAGAACTAACAGTCCCTTGTAGCCAATATCCGAAACAAATTTAGCGAAGAGCTTGATATAGTCATACCAACTATCATCGTCAATAATACTGACACGCTCTCCTAAGGCTAACTTTGCCTCAGTTTTTGTAGAAAATTCTCCCCGCAACCAACGCAACGCCGCTTCTTTTTTTTCATCATCATCCAATCGATAGCCACGCCAATAACTAATGATCACATTGGCAAAGTCAAACCCATGAACTAAACCTTCAATATCTTTGACGATTTCTCGAATTCTATCTTCTACCCGATCGTCAAAACCACTATCAGTAGCACGCAGTCCTGTAGTTTGTGCAACTTGGTTTTGAATATCATTAATCCATCCTTCTAGAATCGCTACTAAAGCACCACCATCGGGACGAGTTCTAGTAGACAGCCTTGGCATCAATTCTCGATAGGTGGCAACACTTTGATTATTCGTTCCGGCAAGTCGGCGTTCGGGAGTTAAGTCAGCATCAGCTACTACGAAACCTTGCTCTAAAGCTTGGTTGCGGAGTAATTGCAGCATGAAGCTTTTACCCGAACCGTAGCGACCTACAATAAAGCGAAATGCTGCTCCACCTTCAGCAATATTATCAAGGTCTTGTGACAGGGCTGCCATTTCCTTTTCTCTGCCAACAGCAATATGTTCAAGACCAATTCTTGGCACAACTCCTGCACTGAGAGAATTGATGAGTGCTGTCGAGACTCTCTTAGGAATTGTGGGCATAGGTTTATCCTTTAAAATTATAGATAAGACGAGGGTTTAAGATTGGTAGAAGTCAATTACCTTTTTTACCATTGTTAGATATTCCTCGGCAATTACCGGAGGTGTCGAAACTGAGCCAGGTTCAATAATGCGATCGCCTATAGTATCCATAGCACAATTGTTGATTGAGTCAATCAACAATTCAGGCATGGTTAGATTTTCCTCCGCTATCCTTTTTATCGCTTTAATTGGATTATCTGGCTCGGCGAGCGCTTGAAGAACCAGAAACTGATACTCAGGAAGCTGCTTAATAAACTTTGTCCACTCCTTAGGTAAAGATATTGGTTGAGGAGGAAGGACAGGGAGTTGTAGTGATGGCGGTTCAATAGTACCTTTAAGATGATCTAATTCTTCTTCTAGCTTTTTTTTCTCTTCTTTGAGAGTTAAAAATTCTTGATTAGTTGCTTGCTGCTCAGTTTGTTGCTTGGCAATTTGTGCCTGTAATTGAATTAGTTCTAAATTAAAAAAGTTTAAAGAATTGCGGGTTTTGTTTCCTTCTTCAAGTAAGAGATATTTTTGCCTTTGAATTTTTATTAATTCTTCCTCTAAAGCGTGTTTATCATTTTCTCGTTCTGCAACTTGCGATTGCACTTGGTGAATTTTTGATTGGATGGAGTTCAGCTCAGTTTCAGCCTTCTGAATTTCGGCGGCTTTAGTTGCCAGAATTTGATTGAGTTCTTTTATCTGATTTTCAAAAGCGCTAATTTGAGATTGAAGCGAGGATAATTCAGTGAATTGCTGCTGTTTTTGCTCTTGAAAACTCACTAACTCCCAGCTTATTGATTTTCTTTGGCTGTACCCTTCAGAAACTTGACTGCGTAGATAGCTAAGTTCTGATTGTAAGGTATTGATGCTGGCTTCCACCTGTTGTTCTTCAGCCAAAGCGTCAAGTAGGTATTGATTCAATTCTTCTTTGTAGTCTTCAAGTTCCTGAATCTGACTTTGCAGAGAGTTTCTCAACAACTTTTCTTGATAAAGTCGTCGCTTGTGTATAACCACCGCTCCCGCATAAGTAGCAGGTATAGTAATGACACCCGTGAGAAAGGCTTTACTCAGATCTCGGTTCACTACAAGGTTAAGACAAACGCTTACACCAAAAGCAACTGAACCCAGAACCATCCAATTTGTTATCCTGGTCGCTCGCATATCGCTTGCAATGAAGACTCCTGAATTAGGCTTACGCCCACGCTCCTACGTCACTACCGCTTCGCTAACATCCAAAACCACGTCATGAAAGTCTGTTTTGTCACTCCTCACTCAGCACTTTCAAGATAGCGTTTCGGTTATGTGTTTAATGTAGTCGCTCTGTGAGCCGAAACGGCTAAATCTGCCTTGAGAAAGTCAATAAATTGTCGTGCCGTGCGTCCAGAACGCCCATTATGGCGCGTTGCCCATTGGAGAGCGCGATAGTCTAAATCTTCTTGAGTTAGGGTAAGGTTGGCTTGTGCGGCTAGGTGTCGGACAATCTTGAGATAGGTGTCTTGGTTGGCGGGTTCAAAGGTGAGGGTTAAGCCAAAGCGATCGCTAAATGACAGCTTCTCCTGAACCGTATCCCAGGCGTGAACTTCATCACCCTCGCGGGGACGAGGGCGATCGTCAAAAAATTCGCGAATTAAGTGCCGTCGGTTGGATGTGGCATAGACTACAACATTTTGCGGTCGGGCGGTTACATTCCCTTCCAGCACAACTTTCAAAGCTTTAAAGGCGTCGTCATCTTCCTCAAAGGAAAGGTCATCGACAAAGATAATGAATTTTTGAGGAACATCCCGCAGTTGCTCCACAATGGTGGGAAGGTCTTTCAGGTCAGATTTGCTAACTTCAATGAGGCGTAAACCCTGAAAACCGTATTGATTCAACAATCCCTTCACTAAAGAAGATTTACCAGTCCCTCGACTCCCGTACAGTAAAACGTGGAGGGCAGAGTAACCCAAGAGTAAAAACTCTGTATTCTTCACCAACGCCTCTTTCTGGGACTCATAAGCTGCCAGTTCCGGCAGTTGGATGGGGTCCGGGTGGACAATGCCACAGAGTTGCCCTGACTGCCAGCGCAAGGCGCGATATTGAGCAAATAGTCCCGTCCCAAATTGCCGATAGTAAGCGGCTAAAACCTCCACTGCATCTGCCCAGTTTTCTAGCTGTTGCAGCTTCTCTCGCACGATTTGCTCATTTTCTGAATAAAAACTCAGGGAGGTAAGACCTTGCGCCGCTACATCCCGCTCCCAAGCAATGGGTGCAGTGGATAGTTTAGCTGTGGTTTGTACCCAGTGACTCAGTTGCTCGCCACTGCACTGGTAAAGGCTCTGTAAGGCTTGCAAATCCTGGCGTACAGCAGCGATAAGGGCAGGGGGCAGATTCTCTATCCCGCTCAACTGAACTTGTTGAGTAAATGGATTGTTGTCTCTGAGAATTTGCATTAGCAGGTAATCTTGCCAACTTTGAGTGCTAGCTGCCAAGGCTTTAAACCAACTGCCATAGGCGTGGAGGCAATTTAGTTCCTCAGAATCGCTGTGACGGAGGGCTTGCAGGAGGGTGAGAAAGGCTTGACCGACTTCCTCCGAGAGAACGGATTGGTAGAGTAATAGGGACGCCGCTTGGCGTTGGAGCGATTCAATTGAGGCAACAATTGGGGTAGCCATGAATAAGCGATCGCATTGAGCGGAGGTAAGGAGCTTCCAAAACAATATCAATTCCCTAGGGTAGGGAATTGATAGCAATTATGTTGTGGTCAACTTATGACTAATGACGACCCAATGCGACCTGACCCTTAGTAACCCGCTTCCTCTTCATATTCTGGAGCTTTGGTCTTTTCTGGAATGTTTACTTTTGGCGCTTTGTAAGGCTCTGGGTCTGTATCATCATCCCAAGCATCACCTAGTTCGTCGTCGTCATACTCGTCACTGTAGCCCTTGCTATAAGGCTTAGGCTCTATATAAGCTGGCTGCTCGTAGCGATTGAGCCTGGGTGATTCGTCTGTTTCATCACTCCAGTTGTCTTCTTCATCATCATCATCTTCGTAGTACGTCGCCTCGACGCGGCGCAGGGGTTCAGGCTGTCGCTCTTCTCGCCAATCATCCTCATCCCACCTCTCTTCCACAGGCGTAGCCGTCTGGATGGGTTGAGCAATAGGAGTACGCACGGGAATTCCAGTTCCTAGCTGATTTTCCGCTTTGATTTGGGGCTGATAGTACCCTCCTTCCTCGTCTTCGCGCTCCCAAGGAGGTCTACCAACGCCCAAGCGTTCCAGAACACCCACGGTTAGCTGAACGAGTCGTTCTTCAGCACCTTCAAACACGATCAAGCGATTCGGACCACTGCTGACAATTTCATCAATCGGCAGTTCGTAGGTACTGAGAACTTGGTCGGGAATTTGCGGTAAACCCAAAGACGCAATAATCAGAGACGAAACCTTCGCATCTTCAATGTTAAATTTGAAGCCTCGGACGCGACCCAACATTTCGCCTGTTTCTGTAATGACTTCGCTGTTGATTAAGGTGCTGTAGGCATCAACGTCAACATCTTCAATAACATCTTCGTCATCGACCAAGATGGCATCACCGATTTGGCGAATGCTGCTGAGGAGCATATAGCGGGGCATCCCCGCGAGCGAGAGCAGGTTGTCTCGCAGACCCAGCGCCACAACCTCGCGCCTATCGATATCTACCAATAGCTCTTTGACAACTCCCAAGCGCTTAGCGTTATCAAGAGTAATCACCGGAGTGTTTAAAATATCGGAGCGTTGACGATTTATTTCAGTTGTCATTATGTCTTGCAATCCTGCTCTCGATTCCCGTTGGAATATCAATAATATTGGACGCTAAATCCTGTAATTTTAATCTATCGAATGGCGCTTTTGGGCGGTAATTTTAACCCTAATACTTGAGTATACGCTCCTCTGGCTTGGGTAACACCAATGGTGCGCTCGGAAGACTCAATCATCGGTCGTCGTAGACTTACAACAATAAACTGGGCTAATGTAGCCTGTTGTTTGATCATTCTAGCTAATCGCTCGACGTTTGCCCCATCAAGGAACATATCAACTTCGTCAAAGGCGTAAAACGGAGATGGGCGGTAGCGTTGCAGGGCAAAGATGAAGCTAAGGGCAGTCAGGGATTTTTCGCCCCCTGACATGGAAGCTAGCCGCTGTACGGGTTTCCCTTTAGGGTGAGCCACCAAGTTCAGTCCACCGTTGAAGGGGTCTTCCGAGTCATCCAGTTGCAGGTAACCATCGCCATCGGAGAGTTCGGCAAAGATGATTTGGAAATTTTGATTAATGGCGTCAAAGGCTTCTTTAAAGGCGCGGAATCTTAAGGTGGTAAAGTTTTCTACTCTTAGCAGGAGTTCGGTGCGTTCGGCTTCCAGAGTTGTCAGTTTCTCAGAAAGTTCTGACAAGCGAGTTTGGGTGCGATCATATTCTTCTAACGCCAGCATATTAACGGGTTCCATTGCCTGAAGGCGTTTTTGACCGTTGCGTATTTCTTTTTGTAGCTGTTCGAGTTGAGCCGCGAAGGAGTCAAAAGTAATCGCTCCCGGTTCACTCAACTCAGACGCCGTAGAGATAGCCTTGACAAGAGCGGGAACATCTGGTATCGGGTCTGGTAATTCAGCTTGTTGGATTTCCAACTGAGCTTGTAGGGTAGTCAGTTCCTCGCGCCGTGCTAACTGGGTTTCCTGAAGTTTTTGCAGTTGCCAGGACTGTTGTTGCTGTTGCAGGTGCTTTTCTCGCAGGTGTTGTTCACAGCGATCGCGTTCTTGTTTCGCGTCCCCTAATTTCTGCTCTAGCTCGGTTAACGAGCCTTGAGTTTGTGCGATTTGCTCTAACTTTGCTGCAAGCTGAGTAGTAATTCCTGCAATCTGTTCCTGTACGGACTGTTGTGTGGTTTGATAGTCTTCTATGCGTTTGTGACCTTCGGCAATTTTTTCGACTAAACGCTGCTGCTGATTTTCCAAGTCAACAAGCTGTTTCTCGGAGGCTCGCAGCAATTGTTCGCACTCATTTAACTTGCCTTCCCAATCTTTGATAACGCCTTGAATTTGTTGCCACTCGCTGTGTGTTTGAGACTGCTCTAGTTGGGTTAGCTGTTGTCGTAATTCAACAAGTTGGGCTTCTCGATCAGGTAATTCGGTAGTTAGAGTTTGCAGGCGTTCTTGAGCAGTGGCGAGTTCCTGGGTATTTTTCGCGAAAAGCGATCGCACTTGTTCCTGTTGCGCCGTTAGATTCTTAATTTCTTTGTGCAACTGCTCCAAGCGCAACTGGGTTTCCTGGCGCTTACCTCTTGCCTCCGTCAGTTCTTTCGTCAGTTGTTTAGTTGACACCGTTGCCTGAGTAATCAACTCACCACACCGCTCTAAAATCTGCTCAATTTCCTGGAGACGGTTTCTCAAGCTAGCAAATTCCGCCGATTCTGCCGCATCGCTAGTGCCAAAGTGCAATCCAGAACGTTGATTGCTACTACCACCAGTCATTGCACCGCTACTTTCTAGGATTTCGCCTTCTAAGGTGACAATGCGGTATTTCCCTAAATAGGGACGGGCAGCATTCAGGGATTCAAACACAACCGTACTGCCGAAAACATAGGCAAAGACGTTCTGATAGCGGGGTTCGCAGTCAATCAGGTTAACGGCGTAGTCGATGAAGCCGTTGGCATAGCGCAGGGCAACCGTGTCGGAAAATCGTGGAGACTGGATTTTGTTGAGGGGTAGGAATGTGGCTCTACCTGCACGTTTTTGTTTTAGCAGCTCGATCAGAGCCGCCGCAACTCCATCATCTTCAACCACTAAATTTCCCAAGCGTCCACCCGCAGCCGTTTCCAATGCTAGCTGGTAGCGGGGTTCAACTCGACCGAGTTGGGCGACTAATCCACAAACACCTGGAATTCCGGTTTGTAATATAACTTTGGTCGCGTAAGTGCCTTGGGCTTCTTGCTCGGCTTGGGCTTGGGCTTCTAGTTTATCGAGCTGGCGTTGTTTGTCTCGTTGTTCGGATAGGAGTCGAGTTTGAGTTTGCTGCTGGATTTGTAACTGTTGTTCTGCTGCGGCAAGGGATTGGGCGAGTGTTTGGATTTGTTCAGAAGAGGCGGTTAATTGGGTTTCTAAATCGACAGTTTGAGCGTGTTTTGTGGTAATTTCTGGCTCTAAAGTTTGTAATAGTTGGGTTTGTTCTTCGATGACGCGACTGAGCTGATTTTGGCGCTCTTGGAGTTGGGCTTGCTCGGTGCGTTGGGGGTCAATTGTTTGCAGTAAAGTTTCGATTTGTCGATTTAGGGCAGTTTGCTGCTGTACCCAGACTTCCGAGGCAGATGCGATCGCATTTGCTTTTTCCCGATGTTGATTCAGAACTTCTTGGGCTTCGTTGCGCTTGGTACGGAGAGATGTTTCATGAAATGCCTCTACCCGATGTTTTTCTTCCGTTAGCTGTTGCAGGGCAAGTTCTGTGTTGTTGATTTCCTCTTGGGTTTGCCTGAGGTGACGCTTGGTTTGTTGTAGTCTGTCTTCGAGTTCCCGTTGCCGTAGTGAAAGCTGACGCCGTTCGGCTTCCTGGGTAGCGAGGGTTGAGGCTACCGCTAGTTGTTCTTCCTCTCCCAAGGCTTTCACACGGGCGTTGAGTTGGTCGAGTTCTGTAGTGGCTTGAGTGATTTTTGTCTCTAGGGCGGTAAGCTGGGAAGTAAGTTGGGCTTCTTCTCTATCGCCTGCTTCAATTTGCTCCCTCAGCTTCCACTCTTGTTGTTGAAGCGATCGCCATTTTAGTACGGCTTCCCACTGCTGCTTTTCTTGGACTTCGGCGCGAAGTTTTTGGTATTTCTCTGCTTTAATACGGTCTTGGGAAAGGCGATCGCGTTGTGCAATTAGCTCTTGTTCGATAATCCGGCAGTCGTCCTCCCGTTCCTTGACTTGAGCCAGAGTTTCTCTAGTCTGGACAATTTTGCGGTCAAACGCTGCCACACCCGCTAACTCATCAATAATCTCCCGACGTTCTCGCGAGTTCATGGAAATGATGCTGGTGACATCCCCTTGCAACACCACGTTGTAACCTTCTGGATAAACCCGCAGGCGGTTGAGCTGTTCGTGCAGTTCAGTGAGGTTACAGGATTCGCCGTTGATGTAGTAATTCGAGGTGTAAGTGCCTTGCTGAGTGACTCTTAGCCGCCGAGTCACGCTCCACTCTGTCACTACCTTCTTTTGCCCCTCTTTTTTAAGGGGGGGTTGGGGGGGATCGACCGATGTAGCGAAGTCAGATTCTGAATTTTCCTGTTCCCCGTTCTGGGTTGCATCCTCCTCATCGTCTGAGAGGACATCCGGTGCATCCGACAAATCGAATGTAGCGGTAACGCTAGCTTCAACCGTCCCTCGACGCTCTTTATCGTGGTTGACCAAATCGGGAAGGCGTTCGGCTCGCATTCCCTTGGAACTGGCAAGACCAAGGCAAAATAGCAGAGCATCTAGAATGTTGGACTTACCCGACCCATTTGGTCCGGAAACTACTGTAAACCCAGGCAGCAGGGGAATGGAGGTTGTGCCGCCGAAGGATTTGAAGTTGGTGAGTTCCACGCGCTTGACATGCACCATAGGCGCTGGGTGTACTGGCTTTTATGCAGTGGTACAGATGTTCAGGGTAACAATTTTCAACAGGTTAGCACGGGCATTATGGAGATGAAAGAGGGTTGAAGCCGTACTTTGATAGATGTGCCGTAGGTTTTAACTGGCAAGGGACGCTTACAGCCGCTTTCCCTAAACAGATTTCAGATAATTGTCAAGATAGGGGAGTTTTTACAACAGTGAAGTGAATCGAAAGGCGATCGCTCTTTCTTCGTATACTTTGATTTAGAAGGGGTAATTCCATTACGGATACCTTTGTTGTGCAATCAAAACTTGACGATAAGTTAATCGAGTTGAGGCATTTAGCTTTCGATTAAGGCATGAACTTTGGCTTTGAGCAAAATCATCATATGCTCTAGCTGCTCGTACAGATCGAGTTCTGCTGTTTCGGTTTCCGTGAGCCTTCCATCTCGGTTTTTGTCCAGTAGGGTACGAAGACGTTCTTGAGCTTCTGCGGAAACTTTGAAGGCTACGATTTCTTGAGGGGTAGGGCGGGTAACGCTCTTTATATACTAGGCTGTTTATTGGATGAGTTTTTGCGTCACTAATGGTTAAGATGAGAAATGTTGTACTTACAGGTAAAACTAAGGCTTAATCCATCGCGCTTAGTATAGCTACCACAATGGCTGCTAAAGATATTTTTCATGAGGCTGTTAGGAAAGGTCTTGAAAAAGAGGGTTGGGTAATTAC
>JALYGX010000228.1 GCA_030776905.1 Cyanobacteriota bacterium
G
Organism: Cyanobacteriota bacterium; assembly: GCA_030776905.1. Taxonomy (GTDB): domain Bacteria; phylum Cyanobacteriota; class Cyanobacteriia; order Cyanobacteriales; family Coleofasciculaceae; genus CADCTM01. The sequence goes on from JALYGX010000228.1 coordinate 2, forward strand.
ACCAGAACTACGAACAAGCCATTGACATAGGGACAGGTGCGGTTACCATTACTAAATCCGCTGTGTCGCGAGATGATTGGACTTTAGCCGCCAACCAATGGCAGCAAGCCATTAAGTTATTAAAAGCCGTGCCAGTTAAGAGTGCCAACCACAGCAAAGCTCAGCAGAAGCTAGCCCTGTACCAAAATTTTCTGGCGGACGCTAAAGAAAAATCTACTCCACCACCGAAAACAACTGCCTTAGGGGACAGCAGTCCCCAGTTTTTCTCCATCCCTATCCTCGGTCGAAATGGCGGTACACCGATTGTTGAGGTCTTTTTCAATGGCACTCAGAAATTTGAGATGCTTTTTGACACAGGTGCTAGCGGTACACTGATTACCGAGTCGATGGCAAAGGCATTGAGACTAAAACCAGTAGGCGTAAGGGTAGTGCGAGTTGCAGATGGCGCGGCTGTTGCTTTACCGTTTGCTTTTCTCAATTCGCTCGAAGTCGATGGTCGCCTGAAAAGAAAGCTGGAAATTGCGATCGCACCTCCAGCCATGCCAATTGGACTTTTAGGGCAAGACTTCTTTGACGGCTACGACATCACGATTAAAGAAAATGTCATCGAATTCCGCCGACGCTGAGAAAAAAGGGGCTATGCTTTTCGCCGATGAACAGCTAAGCCCCTGCTGGTACAGCCAAACGTCAGCTAATGCCAGTCGAGCCTCGGTCATCATTATTCAGTAAATCTGTAAAGACTTGATTGAGCTGTCCGGTGCAACAATCTGCTTTTGTCATCACTTTTGTTGAGGGGAAGAAGAACGATTTAATCGCACTGATGGATTTAATCGCACTGATGGAGACATCATTCATTTGAGGCAGACGTATGGCAATCTGCTGATTACCAATTGCTAAAACTTGAAACCAAGTCGCCATTGTGGGCGGTAATTCTTTACTGAAACGCAGAGCCATTGACGAGGTTGAGAGAGACTGGGCGTAGGCGGGAGTCAAAAATTGTTGATAGGTTTTGGCTTCTGGGGTGAGCTGTTTGGTGAAGGCTAAACTGACACCCCGGACAAGCTGACGCAGTGGATCGGCTTCTTTGCCGATATGCTCTTTAACGAGAGTACTTCGAGCTAAAGCGGCGTTGAGATTGGAGCGGTCAGTCACACTTAAGTGAGTACCACCGATCGCTGACATAAGATACTTAGGACCGCCTAGTTGGGAAAAAGCTCGTAGTTGATTGTCTAAGGATGGGGTGATCGCATCTTCTGTACTTGTTAATGATAAGGTTGGGACGGTCACCTGGGATAGACCCTTTTTTCCAAACAAGCGTCCGGTTAAAGCGTTGAGAACGACGATCTGTACGACTCGCCGATCTCGCATCTGCACTCGGTCTCCGGGCAAATCAGCGGCGGAGCACTGAAACCAATCGGCGGGCGAACGTCCGATGGGACTGCGATTTTTACAATACTGGCGCAGCTCCTTTAAGTTTAGTTCTCCCCCAGCCAAAGCTAAGGCCGTGTAGCCTCCTAGAGAGTGACCGATAACGCTGACTTGTTGAGTATCTAGCTTGTCTTTTAGGGGACCGTCTTCCTGATTGAGAACCGCTAGCTGGTCTAGCATGAAGCTGACATCTTTAGGGCGGTCGAGAAACTCACTACCGGGTAACAAATCACCAGGATTCCCACCAATCGAGACACCACTGAGCCAGGAAAAGTTGCTGCCGGGATGCTCTAAGGAAGCGACGGTAAAACCGTAGGAAGCCAGATGACGGGCTAAGTAGCTTAAGAATCTGCGGTCAGAACCAAAGCCGTGGGAGAGGACGATCAGCGGGCCTTCGGTTTTGTCAGCCCAGTAAAGGTCTACAGGGATTGTGCGATCGCGTTGTTGGTCTTGTAGGATTAAGGTCTGTTCCTGTACGTACTGAGGTCCAGGGCGATCAGGTTCAAAGCTGGGTCGAAAGGTTGCGCCATCAGTCACCGCCAGTTCTTGCTCTAGTAGCGGCGCAACCGCTAGACTCTGCCAGTAGGAAGCATTCAGTTCAAGGGCAATCCCGATCGCAGAAGTTGCATCTACGGTAACGCTCTCTTGCGGATAAGCCCGTAAGAAACCCAGCACAGAAAGACCGTTGGCTTGCCTCGTTGCCAAAAATAGCGCGGCTTGTAATTGCTCTACACTACTATTGGGCAGAGCATCTGCAATTCTTCCCAGTAACCGTGCCCCATCGGATGAACGGAGAAGATCGTTGATAAATTTCTCAGTCATGTTGGGGTCGATTTGCAGGTGTTTTAGCAGCAACTGCCGCACCTGTGGGGTTAACACTGCACTGTAAGGTTTGAGAGCTGGTGACAACTCGCCTGTTGTGGCAAAGTTTTCTAAATCGTCAATCGCGACAGATTGCTCAAATGGTCCCAAGCGCAGGGTTAGGCGTTCAGCGGCAAAAGCTGGTGTGGCGATTCCCCAAGAAAGTGCAACGAAGACTGTACACAGCGCCCCCTTTGCAATCGCCTTCAGTTGAGGTCTTAAACTGACTGGGTTTTTGCTGAGAAAACGCTGAGATGCCCTGCCACCAGAGCTATTGAGCTGAAACTTCATAATGAGTGATTTCACTGCGGTGTGTTTGGAGCTATTAATTATTTTGCTCAAAGCGACCTGATTGAAGCCCTACAAGTTTCCCCTTCCTCTTCACCTCTATTAGTTTTTGTTATATAAAGGAGCTGAGTCGGAGTGAGGCAATATATTTCTTAACAAAAGCGTGACGCACATTATCAAAGTAGACATCTTAAAAAAAATCATTGTTGCTGGTTTTCTTAAAGTCTTAATACCAATTCGCCTTAGTACTGGCATAAGCTCGTTCATCACCTCAGTCATTGTCTTTATGGTATGACTCTTCCGATGTAGAGGGTGTAGAGGGTTATAGTCAAGGTGCAAAGCCCCAGTAAGAAACTCAGGAGACAGACAACCCTCTCATAGGTGTAGCATTTATCAGTTGTAATCAGAAAGTGAAACGTAGCGGCTGTCTTTTGCTACTCCCCTTCCTCACGCTTTAGGCGTCGAATAAAAATTAATTCTTTGTTGTTGGTTCTCTGGCTCGTTGTCATCGGTCAAGAACTAAGACTAATGACAAAGGACAAAAAACCATTAGCAAATGTGCATTGTCTGGATTCGCGATTTCATGAACACTGACTCAACCAGACCTCAATACTCTCCCTGGCTCAACTCACTAGTCCATCAGCGAGGAAAGTTCATCCTTGCCATTCCAGTATCTTGCCTGATCGCATCGCTGGCGGCATTTAGCTGGTTGCAATTCAATACCGCAAAAGCTGAATACTGGGTACAACATACTCAGCAAGTGCGCTTGGAAGCACAACAATTGCTCACAGCGCTGTTGGATGCTGAAATGATAGACCAAAGCTACCACCTTACCCAGCGTCAGGAATTCCAGAATGGTTATAAATCAGCGATCGCTCTCATTCTCAAGTCCCTGGAGCAACTCAATCGGTTAGTTGCTGATAATCCCTCACAAACTCAGCAAATCCAGCGAATCCAGATGTTAGCGCAAGCCCAAATCACTCACTTAGAGCGCACTTTCCAGCGAACCAATAGCCAACCCGAAAAAGTTTTTCAGACACCAGCATTAGTGGCCCATTTACTCCAAAGCAAGCAGGTGATGGATCGCACAAGAGCGGAAATTGCTCAGTTTCTAGCAGAAGAAGAACGGCTACAGGTTGCCCGAAACCAACAATTGAGTCAACAACGTCAGCTAACGTGGCTGGTACTGAGTGTGTCAGCCTTTATCGGCATTGGGGGTTCGCTACTAGCCGCTTATCTGTTGAATCGTCTGAACCAAATACTGACGGAACGCGATCGCAATTTACGGGAAACTGAAGCTCGATATCGGGTGTTGATTGAGAACTTTCCCAATGGTGCCGTGTTTTTATTTAACCCTGAACTGCGCTACCTGCTGGCAGGCGGCAGTGGATTAGCCGCCGTTGGTTTATCGAAAGAACAATTAGAAGGGAAAACCATTAGGGAGTTATTTCCAGCAGAAACCTGTGATGCGATCGAGCCATTTTATCAACAAGCGATCGCTGGAACAGCGACTACTACTGAAATTGCCTATGGTGACCGCATTTACGTGATGCATGCGCTTCCAATTAGAAATGAAAGCGGGTCAGTCTATGCAGGGATGGTGATGACACAGGACATCACCGAGCAGAAGCAGTCGGAGAAACAACTTTATCAGGTTAACCGAGCGCTCAAAACGTTTAGCGAATGCAACCAGGTATTGGTGCGTACTACAGATGAACAAACTTTATTGCAAGATATCTGCCGGAACCTTGTAGAATTCGGCGGCTACTGCTCGGCTTGGATTAGCTTTGCCGAGCAAGATGAAGTCAAAAGCGTGCGTCCAGTAGCTCAGGTTGGATTTGAAGACGGATTTCTCGAATCTTTGCAGATTGCTTGGTCTGACACTGAACGAGGTCGCGGTCCCACAGGTACAGCAATTCGTACAGGTCAAGTGAGCATTGTCCAAAATATCTTGACTGACCCTAGTTACATCCCTTGGCGCGATGCCGCCGTCAAACAGGGTTATGCTTCCTCAATTGCCTTACCGTTGCTCGTCGATGCTAAAGTGTTAGGCGCTTTGAACATCTACGCAGGCAAAGTAGGTGCCTTTGACGAAGCAGAAGTGCAGTTGCTTACAGAAGTGGCGAATGACCTCACCTATAGTATTGCAGCATTACGTACCCAGGTTGAACATCAACAGATAGAAGCCGCCCTGCGCGAGAGCAAACAGCGCCTAGACGGCATTCTCAGCTCCATTGAAGATGTGGTGTGGTCAGTTTCAGCCACCACTGATGAAGTGCTTTACTTGAATTCAGCAATGGAGAAAGTTTATGGACGCCCCGTTCTAGAATTTTTCGATAACCCCAACCGCTGGTTAGAACTGGTTCACCCAGAAGACCTGGAGCAAGCTCAAAGCTTTATCCAGGACATACTGGCGATGGGTAGTAAAGAGATAGAGTATCGGATCTTGCGACCTAATGGCGAGGTGCGTTGGCTAAATGACCGAGGTTGCGTGACTTACGACGAATACGGTACACCTATCCGACTCGATGGTATTGCCAACGATATCACACAGCGCAAACAGGCAGAGGAATCACTCCGAGACAGCGAAGCTAAGTTCCGCGCCTTTCTAGAGTTGGCATCGGAAGCCATTATTGTTACAAATACCACTGGCAAAATTGTGGTTTTTAACGCCAAAGCTGAAGATGTGTTTGGCTATGACCATACGGAAGTGTTGGGTCACACGGTAGAGTTCTTGATGCCAGAACGATACCATCAAAGCCATGTTGCCCATCGTGCGGCTTATCGAGAGAAGCCTAGTAAGCGCTCTATGGGCAAAACGCAAAACTTATTTGCTCAACGTAAGGACGGAACGGAGTTTCCCATTGAGGCAGGACTGAGTTTCATTCAAACCAAAGATGGTACGTTTGTGATGACCTTTCTGACGGACATCACTGAGCGCAAGCGAGCAGAAGAAGAAATTAAAAGACTCAATGAAAGTCTGGAACGTCGTGCTGTCGAAAGTGAAACGCGATACCAGCAAATTGTAGAACTCGCGGAGGAAGGGATTTGGGTAATTGACAGTGAAGCCAAGACAACTTACGTCAATCAAGCAATGGCGAGGATGCTTGGCTATAGCGAAACAGAAATGTTGGCTCGTCCAATTTATGACTTTATTTATGAAGCTGATTATCAGACCGCACAATCTAATCTTGAGGCAAGAAAACAAGGTACTGGAGAAAAACAAGAATTTAAATTAAAGGCAAAAGATGGCAAAGCTGTTTGGACTTATACGTCCACTAGTCCTGTATTAGATGAGAAGGGAAAGATGTTATGGTCTTGTAGCTTGGTCTATGACATCACCGAACGCAAGCAAGCGGAGGAGCAACTGCGCCAAAGTAGTGAAAGAATTAGTCTTGCTAATGCGGAGTTAGCTAGGGCAACGCGCCTCAAGGATGAATTTCTGGCTAGCATGAGTCATGAATTGCGAACTCCCCTCAACGCCATTCTCGGTCTTTCTGAAGCGTTACAAGAAGAAGTGTATGGTCCTCTTACGGATAGGCAGCAGAGGTCACTCAGCACGATTGAGCAAAGCGGCAAACATTTGCTAGAGCTAATTACTGAGATTCTTGACCTCTCGAAGATCGAATCTGGAAAAATGGAGCTTCAAATTGCTCCGGTTTCCCCGGAAAACCTTTGTGAGTCAAGTTTGGCGTTTGTCAAACAGCAAGCGCACCAGAAAAAGATCGAGCTTCGTTCTAAAATTTCGCCGGGACTCAGTGAAATAGAATTAGACGAGCGCCGCATCCGGCAAGTTTTAGTGAATCTGTTGAGTAACGCCGTAAAATTCACCCCAGAAGGCGGCAAGGTTGGGTTGGAAGTTGAAGCTGACCCAGACAGTGAAATTCTTCAGTTTAGAGTAATTGACACAGGGATTGGCATTGCACCAGAAAATATCGATAAGCTATTTAAACCGTTTGTGCAGCTAGATAGCAGTCTCTCCCGTCGCTATGCAGGCACAGGATTGGGCTTGGCGTTGGTAAGGCGGATTGCTGAATTACATGGTGGCAGCGTTTGCCTAGAAAGTGAAATTGGTAAAGGTAGTCAATTTACCGTTAGCCTTCCCTGGAGAGAGGCGGCTAAGAAAATTCCTAGTGAAACAGAACAAGCTGAGTTGCAATTACCAAGTATCCATCAAGCTTTAATCGTTGAAGACTCAGATGCCGCTGCCAAGCATGTGGCTCGTTACTTAGGGGAGTTGGGTTCAGCTGCATTTATTCATCCTCAGGGTGAAGGTGCAGTGGAGGCAGCGCTACGGCTTAACCCGGAGGTGATTGTCCTAGATTTGTTACTGCCCAACCTATCGGGTTGGGAGGTTTTGGCTCAATTGAAAACTGAACCTCACACTCGCAACATCCCGGTTCTAGTTATTTCGGTCATGGATGAGCGATCGCGTGCTTTAGCACTAGGAGCCTCCGAGTACCTGCTCAAACCTATCTCCCGTAAGGAGTTGCAGTCGGCGTTGAGTAAGATTCTTTCCACAGAACCCAAGGGTTCTGGTAACACTGCCTTAGTGGTCATACCGGAACAGCAACGTGAGTTGCCGTTGATCTTATTAGCAGAGGATAATGAATCCAATATTGCTACCATGACTGATTATTTGGAGATTCAAGGTTATCAGGTGAGCTTGGCGAGAAATGGAATAGAAGCTGTTCAGCTAGCCAAGCAGCAAAAGCCTGATCTAATCTTGATGGATATTCAAATGCCAGAAATGGATGGATTGGAAGCAACTCGCCGAATTCGTACCGAAGCTGACCTCGATACCATCCCGATCGTTGCGATCACGGCACTGGCAATGCCAGGAGATCGCGAGAAGTGCTTGGCAGCGGGTGCAACAGATTACCTAACAAAGCCAGTGAGTGTAAAAAAGCTGGCTAGCCTAATTTCTCAGTACATTAATTCCAATTGAGGTTTTCATTTTCCCTTCCAAAATTTACAATCCCTAATCTTCAGGTAGGGCTGACATGAAAGAGAGAAATTCTGTATTGGTTGTTGATGATAAGTCAAAATCTTTAGGGATAGCCGGTATGGGAAAGAAAACTTCTATATTAGTTGTTGATGATGAGCCAAGTGGATTTGATGTCATTGAGGCGCATTTGTTCCGAGAGAGATACGACTTAAGCTATGCCTCCAGTGGTATTAAGGCATTGAATTTGATAGATTCTCTTGAGCCTGATGTCATTTTACTGGACGTGATGATGCCGGAAATGGATGGTATAGAGGTTTGCCGTCACATCAAATCCGATCCTCAATGGCAACACATTCCCATCATTATGGTCACAGCACTGACCTCCAAAGAGGATTTAGCGCGATCGCTTGATGCAGGAGCCGATGATTTTCTGACTAAACCCATCAGTGGCGTTGAACTAAGAGCGCGGGTCCGCTCAATGTTGCGAATCAAGCAGCAGTACGATGCTCTAGAAGCGACGCTGCAACTAAGAGAAGACCTCTCTAACATGATCGTGCATGACTTGAGAAACCCCTTAACAACGATTTTGATGAGTAGCAGCTTACTCGTAGAAAACGGCATTGAAGGGAAAAACCTTGATAAGATTAACCTGATTCTAGCAGCAGGGCGTCAACTCGATTCCATGATCGATGACTTATTAATCTTGGCAAAGATGCAGTCGGGAAAGATGATGCTCAATCTCGTTGAAGTCGATCTCAATGACTTAGTCGTCAGCACTTTATCACGATTCTCTAGCCTAGCTGACTCGAAAAATATTCAATTAAAAAGCCAACGGCTACAACAGAATTATCAAGTCTTAGCCGATGCAAATTTGTTACATCGCGTCTTCGATAACTTACTCTCAAATGCGCTCAAGTTTTCTCATCGGGGCGGTACGATTACCTTAGAAATTGATTATCCAAGCGAGCCAGTTTCGTCTACTCCAGCACCTAAACAGGCAATAATTCGCATTACTGATGAAGGTATAGGCATTCCTGAAGACCTACGGCAACGCATCTTTGATAAATATGAAGTGGGAAATGTGATAAATGGCATTTCCCAGCTTGGTCTTGGTTTAGCTTTTTGCAAAATGGTTATTGAAGCCCACGGGGGAGCAATATTTGTAGAAGCTAATCAACCTCAGGGTTCAATATTTAGCGTAGTTCTTTAATAAAAAGGAGGTGGAAACTCCACCTCCTCAGCACGATGTCTTACCTGACATCTTGCACCATTGGCAACAAGGCCTTTGCAAGTAAGGCGGGCACTAGTCTGAACAGAATTGATACCCTAATTCTGCTGTTGCCCTAGCAGTGCCCATCCTACAGTTATTGAGACCGATGCAACATCTCAGTTACCCCGACTATTTCATCTCAACGGGAACTTTGAGGTCTTCTGCCGATAGCCTGCCGTCTGGCTGGATTGATTCCCCTTCAATGAAGGAACGCAGCATCCAAGCCATTTGTTCGTGCGCTTCCATCAGTCCGGTTAGGAAGTCAGCCGTTCCTTGGTCACCATACTTATCAGAACACTGGTCTACGTGGTCGCGTAGATTGCGGATAACTAGCTCGTGATCGATGACCAAGTTGTCTACCATGCCAAAAGCATTAGGTAAACTACCTGGATCTTCTTTAATAGAGGCGTATTTCAAGAAGCCTTCAGCCGTACCGATTGGGTAACCACCCAAAGCGCGAACCCGTTCTGCGATCTGATCAATATTTTCTGTCAATGCTGTGTAGTGTTCTTCCCACAGGGTATGCAGAGAACGGAACTGCGGTCCCACAACATCCCAATGGTACTTTTTCGTTTTGATTAAAAGGAGATAAGCATCGGATAGGTCACGATTCAATAAATCTACGACGCCTTGACGCTGTTCTTCTGATAAACCTATGTTTAACTTACGCATAATTTTTGTTTTCTCCACAATTTGTCACTAGATCTAGTGCAACAAATCTATACAAAAGTAGCGTCACTCAAAGGGGAGATAACTTACTCCGTCGCTAGTATCAGCTTTGAGAATAGGGATGAGAAGAAATCAGCCTTTGTCGGCATTGCTAATTGGACTAACTTTGGCGCGGTATAGGAGTTTACCTGCAAGGCGGTAACCAGTATAACGAACCTTTACTGATTCTCCAGGTTGGGCAGTTCCTTCCATCAACTGATGCCACTGGGGGTCATAAGGCAGTTCTGAACCAACGGAAGCGATCGCTTCTACTCCCCATTCTTGCAATAATTGCTCCACAGGTCGAAGTAAGGGCAGCAATCTTACCGCAGGTAATTGTTGATTTTGTTGTGCGGCATAAGCAGCAGTGGGCCATTGCACTAACCAGGATTCCAGAATTTGTAAACTCGACTGCTGAAACTCCTGTCTTACAGTCTCTCGCTGGTTTTCGAGTTGCTGTTGTAGCCGTTGATACTCTTGCCTTAATGCCTCCAGGGATGCGGTTTCCCCCTCGTCAACGCGAGAATTATCATCCTGTAGGGGCGCATAGCTGTGCCCCCCTACGGTAGATGACAAGGATTGTTCTAAGCCGTCTCCTGACGAAAACGTTGTTAGCAACTCACCCACCGACACTTGCAAAGCGTGAGAAAGCCTAAGTAACGTTTCTCCTCGCAACTGCGATGCCTGTCCTTGGCGCAACCGTCTCAACTGCTTCTCTGAAACTCCAGCGCTTTGACTCAATTGCCTGTAACTGGAAAAACCCAGCCGCTGCATTAGTTGCTGCAATAGCTGGGTGTAATCTTGCTGTAAAGAAAAAGTCATCTCGTTCGATGCTGCCTTGGTTGCTATTCGTTAGCGCTACAGTGACTAGAGAGAAATTTGTCTAGGTTTTCTACCAACGATGACCACTGAAGCGAAGTCCTTTCCTGTAAACTATACCGACATTGAAGCAGCAGCGGAACGCCTTGCTGGTGTTGCTCACAAAACCCCCGTTCTGACTTCTAAAACTATTAATGAGCGAACAAACTCGCAAGTTTTCTTTAAGTGTGAAAACTTCCAGCGTGCTGGTTCTTTTAAGTTTCGGGGTGCCTATAATGCCCTATCACAGCTATCGGAAGAACAAAGACAGCAGGGGGTTCTAACAATGTCGTCGGGGAATCACGGACAGGCACTAGCACTTGCCGGACAACGGCTAGGCATTCCCACAACAGTTGTTATGCCGAAGGATGCCCCAGACGTTAAGCAAGCCGCAACCCGTGGTTATGGCGCTGAGGTAATTTTGTTCGATCGCGCTGAAGTGAAACGGGAAGAATTAGCCATAAATCTCGCACGATCGCGCCAACTCACTCTGATTCACCCCTACGATCATCCCCACATTATTGCAGGACAAGGCACGGCGGCTAAAGAATTGATTGAAGAAGTTGGCGAACTAGATATGCTGTTGGTTTGTTGCGGAGGCGGTGGATTATTGTCAGGATGTGCGATCGCATCCAAAACCCTTTTACCCAATTGCCGCGTCATTGGCGTAGAACCCTTACAGGCTGACGATGCAACACGATCTTTTCACACCAAAACTCTACAGACGATTCACAATCCCAATACTATTGCTGATGGTGCTAGAACCCCTAGCTTAGGTGAGCTTACTTTTCCACTCGTGCTACATTACGTTGATGACATGGTAGCCGTGTCTGAAGAAGCAATTCTGGGCACCCTCTTTTTATTATGGGAACGCCTGAAAATTGTGATTGAACCCACAGGCGTTTTAGCGGCAACTGCCTTATTAGAAGGTGTTGTTAAGATGCCTCAAGCTCGAATTGGGGTTGTTATCACTGGCGGTAATGTGGATTTGAAACAGGTTACTCAACTCTTCAGTAAGCTTTAGGTTTTTACAAACTCGTCATCACTTGAACTAATTCTGTTGATAAATCTTCTGTTGGCTCAAGCTGCTTTTTAAATAAAACTCCTGCTAAAAAGTAAATTTTGTCCGTATAAAACGCCTTGTTATTTGCTCGTAATTCTTCTATGGTGTCTTTAACTTTTGGTTCAGAGCTATAGTATCCAAAGGGGAGAGGGACAATGACAAAATCAGCAATAGAGTATCCTTCATTCTTTGCATGATTGATTGTGCCTTCTGGGTCAGAAAAACTGGGTATTAGCATTAAGGCATTGTCATAACCTAATGACAAGAGTTTTTTGGTCAGAGTAGAACCATCTGTGCCTCCATGTAAAAGTGGCAGATAGATATCGTCATCTGGTGCCGGAAGATAAGGGGGATTTGAGATGAGGTACTGAGCCTCTGGTTTAGAGGAATCAAAGAAACATTGATTATGAATTACATATTTATCACACAAGTTATATTCTTCAATCGTTGAATTGGCAACTTTACAGGCTGAACTATTGCGTTCAAATCCATGTATTAAGCCATCAAATCTTGTTCTGAGTAATGAATTGATGACTGGACTGCCATCTCCTGAACCAAACTCAATGAGCGATTCAGACTCATCGCATTGATTGAGCACTAATGTCTCTATGCAGTGAGAGTAAAACTTGGATTCTTCAGGGCAGAAAAATATATCTTTCATGGGATTATACCTGTTCAAAAATTTTTATGAAATGAGTTATCAAATCTTGAAAGCAAGCTTGGACATGGCGAAAAAAGTTACATCCTCTTTTAGCCAATGTCCTACCTACGGACACACCACGTTCCCCTACAAAACTGCAATGAAAAACTAGCTTCTTTCTCTCTTGTTTATTTACCTGTACTGAAGGCTGATAACGCAGGCTTCTCAGCTTCGCGTACCGATCGCACTACAGCTTCCCCGGCGCGATCGCCCATTAGTTTTTCTTGGTCATACCCCAGCACAATTTCCCAAGCCTCGTTGGGATACCGTTCTACCAAGGGTAAAGCCACATCATCCATCATCCAACGCCCGTGCCGTTCGTCTTCCTTGATGTGCAACTCCCAATATCCCATTGCTGCATCTGAGAGTTCCAAACGTTTAGCAGCGGCGAGATAGTTGCGATAAATCGCAGGACCGGCTACTTCAAAATACGCCAATCCACCGTTATAGCGCAGAAAATGGCGCTTACATTCCGTTAGTAGGAAGTTGTGGTTGATGCAAGCCAGTACTTCCCAAGGCACTAAATCGAAGTACGCTTCGGGTTCCGTGTGTAGCCCCAGTTCAGCCAGCATCTGTGCAAAGAAGGTAGAATGCTTGCGGGAGAGGCGACCGTTACCGTATTCCTCAATTAGCACTCGTACCAGCGTGCATTGCACTTCGTTAGCTGCACCACCCAAGATGCGAGAGAGGCGGCTAGCTTCGACTAAGCCATCAAAAGACGCGATCGCTAATAGATGGCGATATCCTGCCTCACTCATCTGTTCGCGTAAATAGCAGCTATCCTCAGATAGAGGCGGATTAAGGTCTGCCGCCGCCCGTTCGATCAGCGCTTGTTTAACATCCACTTGTTGAAGCGCCGCCACATCGATTTGTGCCAGCTCCCACTGTTGCCAAGGGGCTTCAATTTGGTTGCGCACCCTTTGCAGATAAAGCGATCGCTCGTTAGTGTAGTGCCGTAAATCGTCATACCAGAAGAACTTCAGCCGATTGATGCGATAAAGGATGCGCTGTACAAAGCAATGTGCTGCATCAGAACCAAGTTCTTGTTCGTAGGCTTCTGCGAGTGCTGTAGCTAGCACGTTTTCAAAGTTACTGACCAGCGATGGCTGGGTCTCAATTTTTCTATCTAGTTCCTCCATATCGAGCAGTTGTATAAATTCCTGCTCTGCATTTTCGTAGGTTTTGGCTGACAATTGAGCCATTGGCATACTGTTCGCTTCAGAGATAGTCCTTTGGAGCGTCACTGTGTTGCTCTGCATGTAATTGTTGTTCTTGATGTAACGGATTAAAAAGTAGAGAAGTCACCACAGTCGGGTAGCAGTGGTGATTTTTCTCACTTCCATAAAGGTCAAATTCTAGTGTTTGCCCTTGTGGTGGAGCGTATGACTTTGACGGTAGGACAGCTTGCACGCTGTAGCCTTTTACACAATTTAATATTATGAAGTTTTTTGCTCTTCTACCTGAAGGCATAGGTTAATATTCTTGGCTTTTTTTCTGTAATTTTTTCCTACAAAAGTCTTAGGAGTGCAACGTTCTATCTAAACTTATATTCCTCTCATTGGTTCTGCTGGTAATCGAATCAAGATATCTCTCTGGGTTGATGAGTATATTTGATACGAACCATAAATTTGGAATTCTCCTAACAAACATAGTTTTTTATTGGTGCTTTGCCGAAGGAGAAAAAATGGTTGTAGCTCAATACCAACGTGCTATCGGCGTACTAACAACCCGTCAAGATGCTGAATTAGCACTCAATGAACTGAGAGAATCTGGCTTTTCTATGACGAAGGTTGGAGTGCTTACCAAAGACTCTAGCGGCGATAATCGCCATAGCCGTGTGAACAGCGAAAACCCTGTTGGTACCAAAGCTCAAGACGGTACAACAACCTCTACAGTACGAGGAGGATGCGGCTTTTTGGTAGGTTTTGGCACTTTAGCGATTCCGGGAGTAGGACCTGCGATCGCAGCAGGAAGTGAGGAAACAGCGATCGCGGCGAATCTTACTGGTAAGAGTGTTAAAGCCTTTTCTGACAGTTGGGTGAAAGTCTTAGCTGGGTTAGGTATTCCCGAACAGCGAGCCAGCATCTATGGCGAACAAGCGAGCCGAGGTAACTACCTACTGATGGTAGAAGGTACAACTGAAGAGATTGCCAAAGTCGAGACGTTCTTGAATAATCTTGGCATTCAAGATTGGAACATTTATTGTCCGTGAACTCTTCAGGTAGTATTTGAGCGTCCACTTGTCTAAATCTTGAGTTTTTTGATACTAGCTTTGGGTTACTCTTCTGGAGAGAAGACTGTAAGACTCAGCCATGACTAGAGTCGCAAATCTCGCTAACAACTGTTTAGTATTTGAGTATTTGCTACCAAAAGCTAGAGCATGAAACAATTCACAACTCAACTGCGAGTGCGCTATCACGAGATGGACGCTTTAGGGCACGTCAATAACGCCGTGTATCAACATTATCTGGAGCAAGCAGCAATTGAACACTCAGAACATCTCGGCTTTGATCGAGAGTGCTACGAAGAACTGGGTGGTATTTTTGTCATGCGGCGAGTAGAAATTGACTACCTTCGCCCCGCTGTTGCTGGTGATAATTTGGAAGTAAGTACTTGGCTGCAAACAATTCGCGGACCTCGTGCAATTCGCCGTTACGAAATCCGCAAACAAGGTAACGAGCAACTGCTAGTGACAGCTGAGGCGTTATGGGTTTGGGTGGACAGTAAGACAATGCGTCCACGGGCAATTCCTCGTCAATTGCTTGATGCTTTTGAGCAAGCCAATCAACCCGACATGATTAATCAAACGCTGAGTAATAAATAATCTGTAACTGTCGATACGAATGGAATGTATCTTCCGGTAGAAGGGACTGCTGTCGCTAGAACCGTAGGATGTTTTTCAGCTATGTTTTGGTGTTTTTAACATTGAAAGCATTGAAACAGAGCTAGGACTGATATTGTCATGAATTACACAATCCTAGGAAAAAAGGAGATTTATATGCAGCAGATTTTTTCAGCCATTGGACAAGCCTTTGGTAAGCGTATTTTGATTTTCGGTCTAATGAGCTTGTTGAGCCTATCCAGTTTAGTTATCTTTTCCACTCAACCCGCTTTTGCAGACCAACCCTCAGGTAGACCCACAGACGAAGCAATTGATCGCGCTTACACCTATAGTGAAGCGACTGGGTTTAAAGAAGAGGATCGACAAGAGGCTTATGATGAAGCCGCCGAGGCAATTACAGACCCGAAAGGTCTAGATAAGATTTATGAGGAAGATTTGAAGGCTTTTAAAAAAGAAAATCCCGGTGAGAATAGCTTAATCGAAGGGGCAAAAGACCTAGTTGAAAAGGTGACGGGTAAGTAATCAGGTCAAACGTTAAGCGATCGCTCTCAAGTAAACTCTTTACAATACGGCGTCTGGTGTTGCCAGGTTAATGCTCAACCCCCTAGTGGTGTTTGTTGATGAGCTAACCTCGCTTTAACCCAGGCGCTTAAGTTTTTTGGGTTATTCTACAAAGTAAACTACAAACTGTAGTATCTTATTAAGAAGCTAAAAGCTAGAAACTTATGAGACTTGCATCTCCCAAAAGCCGAAGTTCGGAACTAATGGCACTGAAGGTCTACGACCTGTGGAAAACCTATAATTCGCGAGAGGTAGTTCAAGGCGTAAACTTTACCCTCAATCCAGGAGAAGTTCTGGGTCTCCTCGGCCCTAATGGTGCTGGGAAAACAACAACCGTGGGAATGTTGTATGGGGCAGTTGTTCCCAGTCGAGGTTTTGTACAACTGGGGCAACATCAAGTGCAATCTCAAGGGCGACAGGCGCGTGCCTTAATGGGTATTGTTACTCAAGAAGACAATCTCGACCCAGACTTTACTGTATTTGAGAATTTAGTTCACTTTGCCCATCACTACCGCATCACTGGCAAGGTAGCAC
>JALYGX010000229.1 GCA_030776905.1 Cyanobacteriota bacterium
AGTTCTGCTTGGCAAATAATTTTATTTTTCCAAAACTTATAACTAACTTTTATTTGAGTATAATAAACAAAAGATTGTGTAACTTTTCTAACTGACACATAGCTAATTGTACAGTTAGTGACTGAGCCATAATCATCTATGGATGTTTCAGTAATCGAACAGGGTTATTCCTCATCTACTTAGCCGAAATGCTTTAAGCGATTTGGCTGAATCCGAGATGAACCGTTTGGAAAATAATCCCTAACGAGATGAAAGAAAGATTCAGGATTAGAACGGCGTTAGTTGAATCTCCGCAGATCTATTGGGATAAATTCTTTAAATACTGTCAGAAAAGTTCCGAGTGTCTGCTCAAAAATCCCAGGTTGTTCTGGATGCGTAAACTGGCTCGCTTTGAAGTCTTACGCTACGGGGTGGCAGAGTTATTGAAATGCGCAGATCAATCCTGCAAAATTAGCAAGAGTAATCTTTCACTTTTTAAGGATATTAATATAGATGAGCTAGTTTCCTCTCTGAATAATGATGGTTATGCACTAAACATCAACCTGCCCCAAGATGTTGTGCAAGAGATACTGGAATTTGCTCATTCTTCGACTTGTTATGGTAACAGAGACCCAAAATTGAGCTTTTATTACCGTGATAAAGAACAAGTCGAAGCCTCGATGGGTCAACAGTTTCGCTTAGGAAGTTATTTTGAGGCTGAGACTTGTAAAGTTATACAGAAGCTGGAGAGAGACCCAGGATTATTAGCGATCGCTGCCAAATTCTTGTGTGCTGCTCCTGTCCATATAGCAAGTGAGCTTTGGTGGAGTTTTCCCGTTTCTTCAACACCACTTGAGCAGGTCAAAGCCGCTCAGGTATTGCACTATGACATGGACGACTATCGGTTCATCAAATTTTTCTTCTATTTGACCGATGTAGACTTGTCTGGCGGTCCTCATGTCTGCATTCGGGGAAGTCACAAAAATAAGAAGTTTTCACATCAGCTTCTAGGTGTGCGGTGTGCTAGTAAAGAGGATAAAGAGATTGTTGATTGTTATGGCGCGGAGAATGTGGTAACCCTGTGCGGAGCAGCGGGTTTTGGATTTGCGGAAGATTCATACTGTTTCCACAAAGGCTCTCCTCCAAGTGATCAAGAACGCTTGCTTTTGCAAATAGAGTTTGCCATCAATGACTATGGGGACATTAGAGACTTCTAAGTACAAATGAACTCCAGTAGTGCAGATTGGTATTAATCAGCTAAATCCTGCCTCACAGGTAAAGTAACTAAAAATTCGGCTCCCTGTCCTACCTTAGAAAAAACTTCAATTTTGCCTCGATGTTTCTCAACAATCTGATAGCAAATCGCTAATCCCATGCCCGTTCCTTTTCCTACAGGCTTAGTAGTGAAAAAAGGGTCAAATATTTTGTCTTGAATTTCCGGCGCAATCCCAGGACCATTATCCCGAATTCGCACCTCAATTTGGTTATCGTCAACGAGTCTTGTTTGAATTACAATTTGCGAGTGGGAAGGTTCATTATGAGTTAGTAGTTCATCAATAGCATTGCTGATAATATTCATAAATACTTGATTAAGCTGCGCAGGATAACAGTTAAGTAAGGGTATCTTTCCATACTGCTTGACGACTTCAATCCTGTCGTTAAGGCGGTGGCTTATAATTAATAAAGTGTTGTTCATCCCTTCGTGGATATCAACCTGCTTCATCTCAGCTTCGTCTAGATGGCAGAAGTTTCGTAGAGATAGAATAATCTGCCGAATACGCTCTGCTCCACTGTGCATAGAAGAGAGTATTTTTGGCAGATCTTCGCTCAAGAAATCGAATTCAATATCCTCTATCTTCGTTGTAATTTCAGGGTCTGGCTGGGGATAGTGGTACTGATATAGCTCCACCAAATCTAAAAGGTTTTGAATATAGTCTTCAGCGTAGTTAACGTTCCCATAGATAAAATTAGCAGGATTGTTGATTTCATGGGCAATTCCTGCAACCATTTGACCCAATCCAGACATTTTTTCATTCTGAATTAGTCGTGCTTGAGCTTGTTTTAACTCTCGGATTTGTGTGGCTACTTGTTCGATGAGTTGATTAAGAGAGGTGGCTAAAACCCCGATTTCATCTTCGGTAGTCACTGGCGCTTGTAGGTCAAAATTCCCCTCTTGGGTAGCGCGTTTAGCTACCTTCGTGACAGCTTTAATAGGACGAGCGATCGCACGACTAGTATATAAGGCTAAAATTGCGGCGATTGCTATTGACAACCCCATACTGCCAAGAATAATTATCAACCGCAAAACTTTAGCGTTCTTGAAAGAAACCTTTGCTTGCTCCTGTTGCTCTGAAGTAGATTTAACTAACTGGTCTAAATTCGTTGAGAGCTGTTTAAACTTAGGTGCTACTTCTCCCTGTGCCGTCATACTCCAGGCTTGCCTGATTGCTTGAATCTTCTGCAATGTTGGCTTGCTGGTATCTATTTTCTCTAATCGCGCTTCTAGTTCAGAATCGTAGGTACGCAAAAATGTTTTTAAGTTCGTCGTGTAGTCTTCTGGAAGATCATGAGCATCTTTTATGCTGAACTTTAGATCAGATATGAGTTCTCTTGCTTTACGAATTTTTGCAATCAATACAGTTATTTCAGCTTCTTTCCGTCTATTATTTCCCGTTGAATAATTTATCTGTTGCTGATAAAAATTGACCTCAAGAACTGTTTTTTCTAGATTTGCCATCAGTTCGGCTCTTCCCAAGGCAAGGCTTAATTTATTTACTGCCTTGTCATCATAATGCTCTCCGACTAATAATCCCGATCCAGTGCCCAAAACCGCGATGCTAATGGCTAGAATATACCCATAGCCAATTTTTTGATGAATATTCCAAGAACGGCTAATGCGATGAATCCAGGTTCCCAGAAGTTTAGCCATTCTGAATCGACGGGTTGATTTAGACTGCAAGGTTTTGGCTTTTTGGTTGGCTAAGATACCAGAATTTGGAGAGTGCATAGCTAAAGGCGAATTAGATAAGGTAATTTTTCTAACAAAACGCCAAACACCTATAAAAAAGCCTTTTAAGGTGTTATTGTGGCCTTCGCCGATTTTGCTTCTAATCTAATGCAGTTAGTAAATCCAAACCCTGTCTTAGAAGGTACAGCCCCTATATATCAATCGTATGTAGATTATGTGAACTTAGCTAAAAACGTGGCTCTGTCTACTGTCAAAGTCTATAAGGTGAAGCGATCGCGCTTCATGTAAGAACTGCTATTCCAGCCTTAACAGCGGCAAAGTTACGGGTTGAGCCACAACTCAGTACAGTTACAGCAGAGAGTGATTTTGGATACACCCTACTGTACTACTCTACTGTTTCTCCGCCGCGATCGCTAATTTTACCCCCTGAATCTGATTCAATCGGTCTATTACACTCACCACTCGACCGTGAGCAACTCTGGCATCAGCATTGATAACTACGAGCGATTCAGAATTCGGCTCAATAATAGAGCGTACCGCGTCTTGTAGTTCCTCCAACGCGATCGGCTGACGGTTCAGCGCCATCTCGCCATCAGAATCAATCGTCAGATTTATTGGAGCCGTGCGTAAAGTTTGTGCTGTTGCTGCTGTTGGTAAATTGACGGGTAGCCCCTCGGAACGAGTTAGATACAGTGTCGAAACGATAAAGAATGCCAAGATTGCGAAAATCACATCAATCATCGGCACGAGGTTGATTTGGAAAGGAGCCTCTAGATCATCAGGAAGACGCATATCAAGTCTAGTTAATCACGACTTATACCCATTGGTTTTAACAATGGCACAATTAAGAAGGTTCATTGTTCATAACCAAGAAAGCTATCAACAACGAACACGCAATCAGTTGACCCCGATTGTGACAATAGTTTGACCAAATGGTATTGAGCGGTCCTTTTTTAGTCATTAGTCATCGCTCCTTGTAAACAACAAAGGACTAATGACCAATGACCAACTATCTATAACCTTGTAAAGGACTGACTTCTAGAACTCCATTTGTCTTAAATACCACCCGAAACTGAGCCAGGGGTTTTTGGGGTAATACTTCATTACTCTGCTGACCACCACTTGCTGCATCCGGCTTAAGTAATCGCTCAATAGGAGTTTCCTGAACGTAATCTGAGGCAGGTTGATTTGTTGCCTCATAATCGGCAAGGACGCCCTCTTCAGTAACACCAACTCGGTAAATTAAATCTTTTCGATAGATGGGAGTAGTATTCCATTCTTTGCGAAGTTGGTCGTAGAGTTGATCATTCAACGTCCTGATTACCCCGGCGTCGGTAATTTCTGGACCTAAGCTGGGTTTGCCTGCATACCCGCGCCAAGGACTGATTTGCAGAATGCCTCGTTTGTTAAACACTACACGGTACTGAGCGAGGGGTTCAGAGGTGGCAATGCTACCTGTAGCTGGGATGTAGAGCAACTCAGGTAGAGGAGTTTTCTTTGAGGCATCGCCGCCCGCTGCGTCGTTAACTGGCTTGTAACCAACAATTCCTCCATCTTTGCCGACACCAACCCGATATTCTAAGTTCTCACCTACCTGCTCTCGGCTCTTCCAAGCGTCATCAAGCTTGCTGTAAAGCTTCCGTTGCAAAAAGCGCAGCTCGGTTGGATCGATAATTTCTGGAGTGGATGTCAGCACCTTCTCCAAGTCCGCTGCTGAGGGGGGTGTGGCTGTGGAGTTTGGTGTGGGTGATGCTGCCTGAGGTTGACCATTGGGGCTGGGAGAAGCCGTGTTACTCGTATTGGCTTGTGATTCTGCGGGTTTAGGTTCGCGCACCTGTGGCACGGGAACTAAGAAAAATGCGATCGCTGCAACTGCCAAACCCGTCACTCCCAGTGCTGCTGGTGCTGCCCGCTTGGCGATTGGTTCGTCCGCTTTTCGATAGCGCCTAGGAAGTGGCTGCAAGGTTACGCTCAAGTCAGGGAGCGTTTGTCTATCTGCCAAAAACTGGTCAATTCCCTCCACCAAGTCAAATAGCTGTACCGTCGTCAAAAACATCTGCACCGCCCCTTGAGGCTTCTGGGCATGAGATATTGAGTCGTGGAACCTCCCACCACCTGCGCCAACCGGGACAGCCTCAGCTGTTGGTAACACCGTCAACCGATGTAAGTTTTTCTCCTTGACTTTCTCCAACTGCACCAGTTCTGGCTTATCCTCATGTAGTCTTGGGTGATGCACCTGACTCAAGAATTCCTGAGCATAACGATTAACAGATCGCACAAGACTTTCAAAAAAGTCGCGTCCGCCGCTCAAGCGTTGCTCCTGACCAATGAAATGGCATTCCGCATTGACCAAGATCGTTATCAAGGGTCGAGCATCTAGCGGATTTCCACCTGTACCGTCACTCAATCCCTCTAGGATAAGCGTGCAGTTTGGTAAACTATACTGCCGTCGAATCGTCATGCTACTTCTCCATCAAACAAGCTAGTCCAAAAACGTTGCATCCCAGACGTTCCCGTGCAGAACAGCAGCTGACTTAACAGCGAGATGGCAAGCTCATTCAACTTCTCATCGGAGTTGTAGATAGCGACTTTTGCTCGTCGCGGATTCATCCGACTGCGGAAATGCGCCCGGAACCGTTCCAGATACTCAGACAAGCGAAAGTGATTTTCCAGAGGCACTTGCTTCTCATTGAGTTGTTGATAAGCCAGCAGCAGTTGCCGGATTAAAACCGTCATTCTTCGTGCCATATGAGTGGCAATTACCACTAAGGCTTTGGCTTCCCCTACCTCCATAGGACGGCGAGTGTGAGCGCGCCGTAAGGGATTACTACAGCGCAGACGCCAAAGGACAACGCGATTTTTAATAATATCCTGAAGTTCTAGCTCATGAGCCGCAAACAGCATGGCTTCAGAACCTCCCAGTTCCAGAGCTTCAATGGCAAGTAGAATCAGGTCAATCTGTTGGCGAGTTCGTGGTGGACATCCCCGATCTGAGATTGCTGGGTCGGTTAAACTATCTAAAATCAATGGCTTTGACTGGACAGGAGGACTATTTATCGGCATTACGCTCACAGAAAGATTCGTTCCAACTAGCGATTGTGGGTGCACTGGTTTTTATATAAAGTAATTTCCAACGGGTTACAGCCTGTAGAATAGGTGACTTTTTACATTGGCGTTTGTGCCCAGTTCTTGGTGTTGCCCAATGACCTTATGGTTCCCCTCTCAGATGCTCTTCCCCAGTACCTAATTGGATTAGAGAGAGAGGCGATTCCGAGAACAATGACCTGGCAAGAGCCTATCATGAGGCAGCAACATCTAGTATTTACTTCATTCAGTGGGTTGCACCTGAATACCTGAAATAATAAAAAAAATAATGGTGCTTAATCTCCCGTAACAAGATATATCTTAAGTGTCAGCAATCGCTCAGAAACGATCCAACCTTATATTGTACGATTTTGCAGGGAGCGAATGGCAAGTTACAAGGAAAGACTAGGAAGTAGGGGTTAGAGGTGAGAGCATTGAGAAGACAGCCGATCGCTAAAATTAAGGCATTTTGCGATCGCGAAAGCATTGTGGCTCCGGAGGCGAGCAGGACGTAGTCCCGTACTGCCGATTGCAGTTAATAGCATCCTCAGGCAACCTCCTTTTCCAAGGCATTTCACCTGTAACCAATTTCCCCTAACTCCTAATCCCTACTTCATCAAACTGCAAAAAAGTGAGTTGACCTGCCGATGGATTTAAAGTCTCTAATTCGCGATATCCCAGACTTTCCCAAGCCGGGAATTTTATTTCGGGATATCACTACGCTGCTCTCGAACCCAGAGGGACTGCGCTATACGATTGATACGCTTACCCAAAAGTGTAAAGAGGCAGGAGTCTCTGCTGATTACGTGGTGGGAATGGAGTCCCGTGGGTTTATTTTTGGGCCACC
>JALYGX010000230.1 GCA_030776905.1 Cyanobacteriota bacterium
GGCTAGGGGGGATCGTAACTGTCGCAACCAAACCGAGCAACGGCATTAAACCGAACAAGCACCGACTCCACAACAGCCATGAACCTTCTGCGTCGTCGCATCAACCCCGAAACCTTTGTCATTACCAAAAGACAACTCGCCAAATATCTAAAAATTGACCCCAGCCGAGTTTGGCGCTGGGAAAAATGGAAGCATATACTTTGGGTTCATATTCAAGGCATTGGCGGCTACTTCATTAGCTACCGCCAGCTAGAGCAATGGGTAGCTGCTTGCTGCACCTTAATTCGCGCCTGCCGCAACTCGAAAGCACTGAAGCTAGTCTGGTCAGCCATTGAGCGAGAAGCTACAAGGTACACAGAAGAAGCCTTTAACCGTCTTTCAGAGATTCACGCACAACGACTTGCGTATTTGAATTAAATTTGGATTCCCGTGATGATGTTGAAAAAATGAAACTGCCGGATAGTAGAATCCACCACTAGAAGAGTGTAGTGAAGTTAGTTAATTGATAACATCAGGGCAAACTTCTGTGAGACTATAGCCAGAAGTTCTCTACTCCCGTTTGTCTTAGCGTCAGTTGACCCCTCTTGACACTTTGTCTAAGCGTGCGGAACCAAGGTCGTTTTCCTCTGCTCACCCATCGCATCTCCATCTATGCAATTGCGAAATTCCCTGCGTCGAACGAAAATTGTTGCTACGATTGGTCCTGCAACCAGTAGCCCAGAAGTTCTTAAGGAACTGATTAAAGCTGGTGCTACAACGTTGCGACTCAACTTTTCCCACGGTACTCATGAAGACCATCAGCGCAGCATTCGTCTGATTCGGCAAACTGCGTTTGAACTCAATCAGCCAGTCGGCATTTTACAAGACTTGCAAGGTCCGAAGATTCGCTTGGGGCGGTTTGAGAACGGTTCGATTGTTGTCAATAAAGGCGATCGCTTTACCTTAACTAGCGAGTTCATGCCCGGTACCCAGGAAATGAGTTGTGTCACTTACGATCCGCTAGCCGATGAAGTCCCTAAAGGGGCAACAATTATGCTAGATGATGGCAAAGTCGAGATGCAAGTCGAAGAGGTAGACCGAGTCAAGCGTTGCTTGCACTGTCGCGTTGTCGTCGGTGGTCCCCTCTCAAACAACAAAGGCGTCAACTTCCCTGGGGTCTACCTGTCCATTAAAGCGATGACCGACAAAGACCGCCAGGATTTGATGTTTGGTCTCGATCAAGGCGTTGACTGGGTCGCCCTCAGCTTCGTGCGCAACCCCCACGACGTACTGGAAATTAAAGAAATGATTGCCAGTGCTGGGAAGCAAACGCCTGTCATTGTCAAGATTGAAAAGCACGAAGCGATCGAGCAAATGGAGGCAATTCTCTCCCTCTCTGACGGCGTCATGGTTGCCAGAGGCGACTTAGGCGTTGAACTGCCAGCAGAGGATGTGCCCATTCTACAAAAGCGACTGATTGCCACCGCTAACCGCTTGGGAATTCCGGTTATTACTGCAACCCAGATGTTAGACAGTATGGTTAGCTCACCTCGACCTACCCGTGCTGAAGTTTCCGATGTCGCCAATGCTATCCTCGATGGCACCGATGCGGTGATGCTCTCGAATGAAGCCGCTGTCGGGAAATACCCCGTTGAAGCGGTGGAGACAATGGCACGAATTGCTGTTCGCATCGAGCAGGAACAAATTTCTCGTAATGCAAAAGACACCAAACGCTCGATTCCCAACGCCATTTCTCACGCCGTTGGTCAAATTGCCGAGCAATTGGAGGCAGCAGCGATTATGACCCTGACGAAGACGGGTGCGACAGCGCGAAATGTCTCCAAATTCCGCCCTCACACGCCCATCCTAGCTGTGACTCCCCATGTGGATGTAGCGCGGCAGCTTCAACTGGTGTGGGGCGTCAAACCGTTGCTAGTGCTAGATTTACCGTCTACAGGTCAAACCTTCCAAGCCGCCATTAACGTCGCTCAGGAAAAGCAGCTTCTGGCAGAAGGAGATTTAGTAGTGATGACAGCGGGTACGCTTCAAGGTGTTCCAGGCTCAACCGACTTGATTAAAGTCGAGGTAGTGACGGCTGTTCTCGGTCAGGGAATTGGCATTGGTCAGGGTTCCGTCAGCGGTCTTGCCCGCGTGGCTCACAGTGCAATGGAAGTCGGAAATTTTAACTCTGGAGAAATTCTTGTCGCGTCCTCAACGAATGTCGATTATGTAGAGGCGATTCGTAAGGCGGCGGGAATTATCACAGAGGACGAGAGTTTAACCAGTCATGCCGCGATTATTGGCTTGCGTTTAGGAGTGCCTGTGATTGTAGGCGTTAAGAATGCGACACAGATTATTCGGGATGGCGCAATTTTGACCCTAGATACACACCGAGGCTTGGTTTATTCCGGTACAATGGGCGCGAATTCTGCTAGTTGAATGCTGATGGTTTAGGAGTTAACACAGAACGTGCAGGGGGAGTGCTGAGTTCTGAGAATATTGTAGGAAGTTAAGTTGTCAAGACTCAGCTTCCTTTAGTCACTTTGGGATAAACTAACAGTTTTACTGGGATACAGGCAACGTAAAATCAAGGTTTCACCCAAATTTGACACAAGAGAGATAACTCACTCTCGATCGCGCTATGGCTAAATTCTGCCTTTTACTCTCCAGTGCCTCAACCTTAGCTTTGCTGACACTGGCGGCTGGCTGTTCCTCCATATCACTACCCAACATCACCCCATACAAAACCTCATCGACAACGAGTGGTTTTGCCATACGTCCTGTTGTATCTGCTCAACTGCCACAAAACTGCGCTAACGTTGACTTGTTTGCTAGGGCAATTGAAAAAGCCCAGAGTGCTGCTACTCTCGCCCAAACTGCCCGATCGCAAAAAGACTGGGATTTAGTTACCTCACAGTGGATTCAAGCGATCGCTGCAATGCAAGCCGTTCCCCCAGACGATCCCAGACGCGCTTACGCTCAAAAAAAAGTTGCAGAGTATCTCCAGAACCTGGTAGTTGCTCGACAAAAAGCCTCAACACTCAATTCCCAGTTGCCCTTCGCTAGCTTCGACAACCAAATCTTTGACGAGCAGTTGCGGCTTTATCTGTCTTACGTTGCCGCCTTTGGTCCACCGGATGTTTTGATTGTAGGCAGTTCCCGTGCTTTAGTGGGTGTCGAGCCTCGGCAGTTGCAGCAAGCGTTAGCCGCCCAAGGGAAAAGAGGTTTGAGAGTCTTCAACCTGGGGGTGAATGGAGGCACTGCTCAAATCGTTGACCTACAACTGCGACAACTCCTAACCCCTAACAAACTACCACGCTTAATTCTGTGGGCGGATGGGGTACGAGCATTTAACAGTGGGCGAGTCGATAAAACTTATAACAGCCTGCTCGCCTCTGCGGGATACCAGCGCTTGAAGCTAGGCAATCGCCCTACACTCCCTGAAGCTAAACCTCAAATTACTAATGCGTGCGAAGACATCCCCTGTTCTGCGCCTTCCAGTGCTACTAAAAAGCAAGCGATCGCCTCTTTTGGTTCAACTACCTCAACCACCACTTCAGATCGGTGGCAGCTAGCACAGGCGTCCTTCGAGACTACCAGCAATCCAGTCTCATCTCCTGCCGACCCATTACTCTTGAGTCAGCGAACCGGAGCATCAGTACTGCAACGACTGACAACTAGCTATAGTAGCTCTGCCATTGATGCCAATGGCTTCTTACCCATCGATAGTCGCTTTGATCCCAACATCTACTATCAAAAAACTCCGCGAGTAACGGGTCAGTACGATAGCGATTATCAACCTTTTAGTTTGTCAGGATCGCAAGCCGTTGCCCTGAATTCAGTAAAAGCGTTTGCCAGACAGCAAAAGATTCCCTTAGTTTTTGTCAATTTACCCCTCACCGACGACTATTTAGACTCGGTGCGCCAAAGTCGCGAGCAGCAATTTCAACGATCCATGCAGGGACAAGTCGGTAACGGATTTATGTTTATTGACTTGAGAAGTCAATGGCCTAACCAGTATCAGTATTTTACCGATCCCAGCCATCTTAATCGCAACGGTGCCGCCGCCGTCTCAAACCTGCTGGCGGTGAACCGTCAAATCCCCTGGCCCCAAGCGCGTCCTTAGCCAATCAAGAGTGCTTTCAGTCTTGGTAAAATTTTTCCTCAATTTGGGATAACTTCTCCTTTATTTCAAAATGGTTGAACTGATTTCATTGCTCAGCTTGTTGACCGAAAAAATGGGATACAAGCCCCGTCCTTCTAGGGCGGCTTTTGTTATAATGATGGTGGCGAATACATAAACCCCCTCTAAGCTCAAGACACGTTGAAACAGCAGGGCGTGAGAGCAGGCGTAGAGAAAGCTGTAAGGGCAATGGTAGTGAAATAAGTCCAAGCCGAAGGCAAAAGTAAATTTCATAGCTGATAACTCAGTTAGTCGCGGCAGGGCATTCCGAGACTTAAAACGGACATGGAGAGAGTGTAAGACCTGGTTCAGGCTATTCTCGTCGAAGCGTCAATCCCATTCAGAATAGGCTCCTTTAAGGTGTCGCTTGGTGAGGAATCTTCGTGGCTCTACTCCCGGAGAGGATGTTAAGTGTAAGTAATATAGCGATTTTTTTAGCTCTACTGTTGATAGTTCAACCGCTGTCACCTTGACATCTCACACTTTACAATTAGTAATGTTGCCAGAAACAGGGCAAAGGATTTCTTGATATTCCGCGTTATTGAAATTCAGCCTGTACTGGCTACGAAGACAACATTGATTTCCTCGCTTGTCATGCTTGCAGGTGGTCGCCAACGGTTCGTCGCATTTAATCTAGAGAGCAATTATGAAAGATCTCACTCGTTATCGAAACATCGGCATCTTCGCTCACGTCGATGCCGGCAAGACCACCACAACTGAAAGAATCCTGAAACTGACAGGTAAAATCCACAAAATTGGTGAGGTCCACGAAGGCGCGGCGACGACAGACTTCATGGAACAGGAGCAAGAGCGTGGTATCACGATTCAGTCTGCCGCAACAAGCTGCTACTGGAACGACCACCAACTGAATATCATTGATACCCCAGGTCACGTCGATTTCACCATTGAGGTCTACCGTTCCCTTAAGGTTCTCGATGGTGGCATTGGTGTTTTCTGTGGTTCGGGTGGAGTCGAACCGCAATCTGAAACCAACTGGCGCTACGCTAACGAGTCCAAAGTCGCTCGCATCGTCTACATCAATAAGCTCGATCGCACGGGTGCCGATTTCTACCGGGTTGTCAAGCAAGTCGATAAAATACTCGCCGCCAAGCCGTTGGTGATGGTGCTGCCGATTGGCGTTGAAGAGCAATTTTGCGGCGTGGTCGATCTGCTGACCCGTAAGGCATGGGTGTGGGATAACTCTGGCGATCCGATGAACTATCAGATTAAGGACGTTCCTGCCGATATGGTCGATCAGGTCGAGACCTACCGCGAACAGTTGGTTGAGCTGGCGGTTGAGCAGGACGATGACCTGATGGAACAGTATCTGGAAGGAGAAGAGCCAAGTATTGAGGATCTTAAGCGGTGCATTCGCAAAGGCACTCGCGACATGGCGTTTTTCCCAACCTACTGCGGCTCGTCGTTTAAGAATAAGGGAGTGCAGCTGGTACTGGATGCGGTTGTGGACTACCTGCCGAACCCGATGGAGGTCAAACCACAGCCAGAGGTCGATCTGGAAGGGAATGAAACAGGCACGTTTGCGCTCGTTGATCCAGAGAAACCATTGCGGGCACTCGCGTTTAAGATCATGGACGATCGCTACGGTGCTTTAACCTTTACGCGCCTGTATTCCGGTAAGTTGTCCAAGGGCGATACCATACTCAACACGGCTACAGGTAAGACTGAGCGGATCAGCCGATTAGTTGAGATGCACGCCAATTCTCGCGAAGAGATCGACTCGGCTCAGGCAGGCGACATCATTGCGATCGTTGGCATGAAGAACGTCCAGACCGGACATACCATCTGCGATCCAAAAAATCCCGCGACGCTGGAGCCGATGGTCTTCCCTGAACCCGTCATTTCCATTGCTGTCAAACCGAAGGCAAAAGGAGGTGAAGAGAAGATGGGAGTCGCATTGAGTAAAATGGTGCAGGAAGACCCGTCCTTCCATATGGTCACTGATGAAGAGAGTGGCGAAACTATTCTCAAGGGGATGGGTGAGCTGCATTTAGACATCAAGATTGATATCCTGAAGCGCACTCATGGCGTGGAAGTGGAGGTGGGTAAACCCCAGGTAGCCTACCGCGAGTCGATTACTAAGCGCCTCGAAGACGGCTACACCCACAAGAAGCAGTCTGGGGGTTCTGGTCAATTTGCCAAGATCAACTATGTGATTGAGCCAGGTGAACCAGGCAGTGGTTTCCAGTTTGAGTCAAAGGTGACGGGTGGCAACGTACCGAGAGAGTACTGGCCAGCCGTGCAAAAAGGCTTTGTAAGCTGCATTGACAAAGGCGTGTTGGCTGGGTTCCCCTGCATGGACTTGAAGTTCACGCTCACAGACGGTGGTTTCCATCCAGTTGACTCGTCAGCGATCGCGTTTGAGATCGCCGCACAAGCCGCCTATCGGCAGTCCGTTCCTAAAGCTGGGCCTCAGTTGCTCGAACCGATCATGAATGTCGATGTGTTCACACCAGATGATCACATGGGCGATGTTATCGGTGATCTTAACCGCCGCCGTGGGATGATCAAATCTCAGGAGACAGGTCCGACGGGGGCACGCATCAAGGCAGATGTACCGTTGAGCGAGATGTTTGGCTACATTGGCGACCTGCGTACCATGACATCTGGGCGTGGACAGTTCTCAATGTCATTTTCACACTACGCTCCTTGCCCAAGTAACGTGGCGGAAGAGGTGATCAAGGAAGCTAAAGAGCGTCAGGCTGCTTTGTCGTAGACTTCTGGCAAAAGTCAGGGAAAAGG
>JALYGX010000231.1 GCA_030776905.1 Cyanobacteriota bacterium
GTAGATGCCTGGAATCATTGCTCGCTAGTCATTGGTCATTGATTATTGGTCATCGGTCAGGACGTTTCCCTTACCCCTGTACCTCTCGCTCTAAATCTGTCGGTGGTTGGTATCCTTGCTCGTAGGCGAAACGAACGAGTTGGGCGCGATTCTCTAGTTCTAGCTTATTGAGGATACTACTCAAATGAGTCTGAACGGTACGCGGACTGATAAATAAGCGATCACTTATTTGTTTGTTGGTCAACCCCTGAATCACTTCCCAAAATACTCGTTCTTCTGCTGGGGTCAAAGGCAAGGGAGTAGGTGTTACCGCTGCCTCTGCCGCTACCTCTGTTGTTACTTCTGATTGTTCGACAGATTCTGGGCGCGAGGATTCGATAACTGCTTGTGTTGTGCTTAAACCGATAGTTAGCTGCATCAATCGGATTATCTCCGCATGAATGCGACGCGATCGCTCTAGTTGCGCCTCAATTTTTGCGACTAATTCTCTGGGGTCAACGGGTTTAGTTAAATAATCGTCCGCCCCAATTGAATGTCCGTGAATTCGGTCTTGCAGTTCTCCTTTGCCGGACAAAAAGATAAATGGCATTAGTTGACCGGAAGGAGTAGCTCGGAGGCGACGGCAAAATTCGAGACCATCCATCTCCGGCATCATCACATCAGAAACCACTAAGTCTGGTGGATTTTTGGCAACAGCGATTAAGGCTT
Organism: Cyanobacteriota bacterium; assembly: GCA_030776905.1. Lineage (GTDB taxonomy): Bacteria > Cyanobacteriota > Cyanobacteriia > Cyanobacteriales > Coleofasciculaceae > CADCTM01. The sequence continues at coordinate 709 of JALYGX010000231.1, forward strand.
CAGCTCCAGAATTCACTTGTTCAACTTGGTAACCCCGATTTTCAAGGTAGCGCGTCAAAACAGTACGCATCGTTCTATCATCATCAACGACTAATATCTTTTTCATCGTTCTTCTAGAGCCACCTTTCCTGCCAGATCCCCGATCCGATGAGGACTCAATTTACCCGGCTTCCGTGGGGATTGGGTTTTTTGAGAGAAGCACTTAGACAAGTAATACATCAGCTCTGTTGACCTGTTATCGAAATTCGAGCTAAGACTCTTGACCGTACAAGAATCATGGATATACCCTAACGCTCGATGGAGCACGAATAAGACGTTCAGCCTTAGGTCGAATCTCATCTCTATTCTCTCATTTGGGATCGTGGGCAGCGTCAAAGCGGGTTCAACGAGTAGTAGCAAGACAGAGGTATTTGAAGTGAAGAGTACAAACGCACTGGCTAACACCCCCTTCTTTCACCCTGCTGAGGATGCCTTACTTCAGCATAATGGCTGATTTCAGACACTGCCCAAACTCGCTTGTCAGTATAGGTTCCGTTTCTGAGTTCTGATGTCCTCTATCCTTTGATATAAATAATCACGTGTAATAACGTAGTTAATCCGGGTTATGTAATCAAATATTGAAAATTGGATTGACTCGTACAAGGACAACCAGCCGTATATTAAAAAGCATTAAGTTAGGGTTTGTACAATCCCTTAAGCTAATCTCAACCTAAGTCACTTGCTGTATGTACGAGAAAATTACACCTCCAGGAACAGGCGATCGCATTACCTTCAAAGATGGCGAACCTATCGTTCCCGATAACCCAATTATTCCCTTCATTCGTGGCGACGGTACAGGTGTCGATATCTGGCCTGCGACCCAAAAGGTGATTGATGCTGCCGTTCAAAGTGCCTACGGAGACAAGCGCAGCATTAGCTGGTTTAAAATTTATGCCGGGGATGAAGCGTGTGACCTGTACGGCACTTACCAATATTTACCCGAAGACACCCTAAAAGCGATTCAAGAATACGGTATTGCCATCAAAGGGCCGCTAACAACGCCAGTAGGAGGAGGTATCCGTTCGCTGAATGTCGCCCTGCGGCAAATTAATGACCTCTACGCCTGCGTGCGCCCCTGTAAATACTATGCAGGAACCCCCTCTCCTCACAAAACCCCTGAAAAACTTGATGTCATTATCTACCGAGAGAACACAGAAGACATTTACCTGGGAATTGAATGGCGTCAAGGTAGCAGCATCGGTGACAAACTGATTACACTGCTCAACAATGAGCTAATCCCAGCAACACCAGAACACGGCAAAAAACAGATTCCCCTCGATGCTGGAATTGGTATTAAACCTATCAGTAAAACTGGCTCGCAGCGTCTGGTGCGCCGTGCCATCCAGCACGCCTTACGGCTACCCAAAGACAAGCAGCAAGTTACTTTGGTGCATAAGGGGAACATTATGAAGTACACCGAAGGCGCTTTCCGAGACTGGGGCTATGAGCTAGCCGTTACAGAGTTTCGCAATGAATGTATTACGGAACGGGAATCCTGGATTCTCAGCAATAAGGAAGGAAATCCCGACATCACTCTCGAAGATAATGCCCGTCAGCTAGAACCCGGTTACGACGCCTTGACTGCCGAGAAACGCGCTGAAGTAGTCCAAGAAGTCGAAGCCGTTCTCAATACTATCTGGGAGACGCACGGCGGCGGCAAGTGGAAAGAAAAAGTAATGGTAAACGATCGCATTGCTGACAGCATTTTCCAACAAATCCAGACTCGACCGGACGAGTATTCGATTCTCGCCACAATGAACCTGAATGGCGATTACATCTCTGACGCGGCAGCGGCGATTGTTGGGGGGCTGGGAATGGGGCCAGGAGCGAATATTGGCGATACCTGTGCGATTTTTGAGGCAACCCACGGTACAGCTCCTAAGCACGCGGGTTTAGACCGGATAAACCCTGGTTCCGTTATCCTGTCGGGGGTGATGATGCTGGAATTTATGGGTTGGCAGGAAGCTGCTGATTTGATTAAGAACGGATTAGGAGGAGCGATCGCTAATCGGGAAGTTACCTACGACTTAGCACGCCTGATGACTCCACCTGTTGAGACACCGTTAAAGTGTTCTGAGTTTGCCGAAGCAATTATCAAGCACTTCAAGTAGCCATTGGGAAGGGGAGTAGGGGAGCCAGGAAGCTCAATTCCCCATTCCCCATCTTCATCGCTGAAACTCGTCACCTAAGTAGTACTGCCGGACTAGGGGGTTGTTGTACAGTTCTTCGGCACTACCAGCGGCGAGAATTTGTCCATCTCGCATAATGTAGGCTCGATCCGTGATGGCTAGGGTTTCGCGGACGTTGTGGTCGGTAATCAAAATTCCCATGAAGCGATCGCGCAATCCTGCAATGATTTTTTGAATCTCTGCCACGGCGATCGGGTCAACACCTGCAAACGGTTCATCCAGGAGCAAAAATTTGGGTCCTTCTACCCCAGACGCTAAGGATCTCGCCAGTTCGGTTCGACGCCTCTCACCTCCCGATACTTGATTGCCTTTGGTATGAGCAACTTTTTCCAAACGAAACTCTTGCAGTAAGTGACGCAGCCGCGATCGCCATTCTGTTCGAGGCACGCCAGTTTGCTCTAGTACCAGTTGAATATTGTCCTGGACGCTGAGTTGACGGAAAATGCTGGCTTCCTGAGCAAGATAGCCAATACCTAGATGCGATCGTCGATTCATCGGTAGAGCTGTGATATCCAGATCGTCTAGCCAGACTGTACCTTCATTAGGTTTTTCTAAACCTGTTGCGATGTAGAATGTTGTAGTTTTACCCGCGCCATTTGGACCCAACAGTCCTACAACTTCCCCTTGCGCCACTGAAACGTTGACGCGATTAACAATTGCCCGCTTTCCATAAGACTTATGGATATTTTCCAGGACAATTTTCACGTCTAAAGTACTCCTAAATTACTTGTCAGTTGTCATTAGTCAGTTGACTAATGACAAAAAAGTTATTTCCAGACAACCGCCGACTATCTAGACGCTGGAGCGCTTCCGGGTGTCTTTAAGGCACGTTTGGTATTAACGGACGGTGCTACAGGTTCTGTAGGGGCTTGGGGATCGGAAACCAGATAAATGGATTCTACCTGCTGCTGACCTTTAGGTAGGGCGAGGAAGCGTCCTTCGTCAATCAAATAAGTGATGGTTTCGCCACGCAGACTATTGCCTTGCTGTAAAACGTAGACATTGCCGCTGAGAACAAGGCGGCGCTCTTTGCTAAAGTATTGAGCTTGGGCAGCCGTTGCCTGAATTTGTCGGGATGGGTAGTCAATTTGTACATTTCCCCGCGCCGTGACGATGCCTGTCTCTCGGTCGGCTTCCTGAACATCGGAGCGAACGGTAAGGGCACGTCCGTCCCCAGTTTGTGCCTGGGCGTCTGGGAGGTGAGGTGGAATAGCGATCGCTCCCACCAAGGTTGCTGGAAGCACTAATACTAAACCCAGGCGTTTCCTCAAGTTGGTAGTGAGTTTAAAGGAGGGTTTCATCGGCTGTGTAGGTGAGTGAGCGGTAAAGACTTAATGCTGCTGTGGATAGTTTACAGAAATCCAGCAAGAAAGCCTATGCCCTCTAATCGGTGAAATGAAGGAGGCTTCCTGCAAAAACAAGCTGTAGGAATTTTGACTCCCAAACAGCTAAATAAGTTTCTACTAACAATATATAGGCGGGAGGCTCCCAGTTTTACAAATTTACTTTGTGTAGGGAGATAAGGCATGGCGTCCCTACTTTACCAATTGGGAGGCTCCTTATACAAAGGGAAGAAGTTTCTAGTAATCTTTAGTGTTACACTCGCACGATTTTTGGCAAACGACCAACAGATGCTGTATTGCTGACACTACCAGCACTTTCGGTTTCAGCGATCGCTAGCTGTTTAACAAAATCAGCCACCTGCTCTGGTTCTACCTGTTGCAGCGCTTTCAATAACTCAACACTCTCTGTCAGTAGCGCATCTACATCAATACCCTCATACACGGGTTCATAATGTCTGATGCGTCTGATCCCTTCACCTAGTAAAACCACAGCACCACGCCAGTTGAGATTGCCTAGATGATAGCAGGCAACAGCAATTTGTAAGATGCCCTGGTAGAACTGCTTTTGCGGCTCCAAGGCTTCCATCCATAAGGCTTCTAGGGTGTCGTGACAGGCATAAAACTCCTGCTGATTGAATTGTTCGACACCCTGCCAAAATTCATCAGGTGGTAAGCCGTCACCCATCTAATTACTCCTCAATTAATGGGTATGTAAGCGGCGTTAAATATTTAACAGCTTACGATAGGTGTCATGCCATACTGTTGCGCACAGCTTGAATTTCTTCCATTGCGATGTCTTGCTGTTCACCAGCAAATTCGTTATCTGGCGTCAGGAATAACATACAATGACACTCCTTGCGCTCGCGCATGGGGATGCAAGGACAGTTCCAAAAAGTAGCTTTCACCTCTGCTTCTTTGTCTTCATAATGGCGACAAGGGCACAAGGGAGCGCCGAGTTCATCCTTGTGCTTGGCGAGTCCTTCAATAACTACAGCGGTTACAGAAGGGTCAATACAGAAGTAAGTCCCAGTACGTTTTGCATAAGTTTCAGAAAAGTTTTTCATTGCCTCCAGATTTTTCTCACTGGAGAGATTAGAGGTTGGTGCTGTACTCATTTAGTAAGGTTTGGCAGGTAAATGGCTTCTTTGCATTGTAACCTAAGGCTTTCGCTCGAAAGGAGGGGTTCTAAGGCAATAGACGATACTCACTATCGAAGATTTATATATAAAGATGATTGTGAAGGCTTTTCTCACCTCAACGGTTGTTGTAGCTGGCTTTGTAGGGGCTGTTCTGTGTCGATGACAATGCCTGCATGACTAGCCTTGATTGATTTTACTGAGTTCCCCTCCGAGGCGTTAGATTGCCACAGTACCCAACGGCTGCCAGGAGGCAAAGCGTCAAGACTGACAGGATTTTGAGTCAGCCAAATTAAGGGAAGGTTGGGTGGAGTACCCCCATTAGCCTCTTCCCCAGCATTGGTGGCAGCAAGGGCTTCTAAAACGACTGGGTTGCCGTGTAATAAACCCGTTTTAGCCGTCCAGAGTTTGACGTTTAGCTGACTACGACACGCATAAAAATAAATTGATGCGGCGGCAATGACAGCCTGTTCAAAGTCATCAGAATGCCACAGGGTTGAACTATCCAGGCAAATGATAATTTCTTGAGCGCCAGTGAAAACTTCTAACTCCCGCACCCGCAAATCACCGTAACGAGCGCTAGTGCGCCAATGGATGAGACGGGTGGGGTCGCCTACACGGTAAGGTCGAAGTGACCTAGTAATGTCTTCTGTGGCGGAGTGAGAACGGCGATCGCTAAACGTTTGGACGTTCTCATTTTTGCCAATTTTATCGACTAGGGGGCAGGTCGTGAGTGGTAATACTGTGGGATACACAATGGCTAGGGCTGGTGCATTCCAACTGCGACGACACCAAAACAATCCCAAGGGTGTGGCGGTTCTTAGCTGTACCTCGTGCCATCGATAGACACCTCGTTTTTTCGTGGGATGGTAATAAAGCCATTGGTAGACGCTGTGGGGCTTGATTATTTCTACCGGCGTCTGCACTGGTGCCCCTAGTTCGGATTGCAGAACGTCCTGAATTTGTAAGAGGGTTTTGGGCTTCAGGGATTGGTTTTCTATTTCTAACTCAATTGTTAGTTGGTCGCCGACACTTACGGGTGAGAGAGGGTGTCGGCGGATCTGAAGTTGCCGAAGCGATCGCGCAGGTAAAACAGCCGCCAACGCCAGCATCCCAAAAATTAGACCACTGATCACATAAAGCCAGCCAGCCATTGTATTGGTGGCAGCGCCGAAGAAACAAAAGGCAATGCCTCCCAAAAGCAAACCTGCATAGGCAGGTGTCACCCAGTGAGTTTCTAGCCAGTCAGTAGTGCGGTTGATTATTCGCATCCCTTCATCCACCCTGCTCAATCGCATAACTCAACTCAAAATCTACACTAGCATCAGATTTAAGCCGTCTTTAGGGATGCAAGGCTCGCTGAGTTTAATTGAGCCGAAAACGCTACACTGGCTTCTTGTCAAAATGCAACAGGCAATGCCTGAAGACCACGCATCGCCAAATTTGGCATCCAGTTCAGCTCATCAGTATCGAGGCGCAGCTCCGGTAAGCGCTGGACAATCGTGTTGATAGCCATCTTAGTCTCGATACGTGTAAGCACTGCGCCCAGGCAGAAATGGATACCTAGCCCTAGCCCCAGGTGGCGATTGTCCTGGCGATTGATATCGAGTCGATTGGGATCGGGAAAGCGTGCTGGGTCGCGGTTTGCGGCGTGCAACATACAGTAGACCTTCTGTCCGGTTCTGAGGCTCTTTCCGCCGATTTCAGTGTCCTCAATGACGCGACGAACTACGCTCAAAGCCGGACCGTCATATCGCAAGAGTTCTTCCACCGCACTATCGATGAGTGTCGGATTCTCCCGAAGCCTCTGGAGCTGATCGGGATGTTGCAGCAGCGCCAAAAGTCCGTTGCCAATTAAGTAGGTCGTAGTCTCATAGGCTCCAGCCATTAGCGTGATGCACGCTCCCGTGAGTTCCTCTTCACTCAGCTTGCTACCCTGTTCCTCGACAGCGAGTAACTTGCCGATCAAGTCGTTGCTTGGGCTGTTGCGGCGTTGTGCTATTAGAGTGCTAAAGTACTCCCTGCACGCGACAAGACTCCGGTAAGTCGCTTCAATAACTTCGTCTGTCGCGCTACCAGCCCCAAACAGCTCGAACATATCACTGCTCCACCGTTTCAGGTCCGGAATGCGCTCCCTAGGGACGGCGAACATTTGAGCTGTAACCAGGGCGGGTAAGGGACCTGCGAAGTCACGAATGACATCCATCCGTCCAACACCTCGAACCGCA
>JALYGX010000232.1 GCA_030776905.1 Cyanobacteriota bacterium
AATTTCGGCTAACAGATAACTCTCGAAGTAATCGGTGCAGTTGTAATTGCTGCCAAAAACGTCATCCCAATACTCGTCCAAGCGATTTGGTAGTCCCAGACTCCGAGAGACAACTGCACAGAACCACCGGAGAAATTGATTTAGACTTGCGAACACATCGGCATCAGCTAGTTGCAAGCTCAACGTAACTGTTTTAAAATCTTGCGATCGCGCCGAGTCAAGAATCCTGATCATCAAAGAGGTTTTGCCCATTAGCTTGGGAGCTTTGATCCGAATCAAAGCCCCAGGCTGCAAAATGGTTTCACAGCAAAGCCCCTCAATCGGGGGACGCTCTACATAAAAGGGGGATTCGAGAGGAACTTGACCTTTGAGCATGACTCTGGAGCCACTCTCTAGATTGTCGGAGCCGGGATTGGTATAGTCATCAAGGGACAGAGTAAGATTAAACGCGCTGAAGTAGCACTCCAAAGTCTGCCGATCTACAGCAACTTCGCGGCGTTGTACCTTGGCGATGGTATTGGGACTCAAGCCGCTCAGTGCACTTAATTCTTCCAATGTGTAGGAATTGCCAGCATTTTCTTGAATTTCCGACTGGCGCTGTGTCTTTTGCAGGCGTTGCCAACCTCGAAGCGTGAGAACTACACCCCGCTTCCGTCGTGGTGGTTGACTTCTCATTAATATTTGCTCAATCTCCTTCAAATCCAACAGGATTTTACTGATTTTTTTTATTTTGACAGCTTTCTACTCATAGAGTTTGTCTTATTTAGCGATATGGATGTTAATTCGCTTATGTTGTGTGCTTAACTTGCAATCTTTACTTGAAAACATCTGACTACGGATGCAATCTAGTAGTAGTTCCTTTCAAGATTTGCATCTATCTTCAGAGGGTCTGAAAACATCTCGCTACTAAAGCAATCTACTAGTAGCTTATTTCAGGGTTTTGCATCTGCCTTCAGATAGAGTTTTAGAGCTTTAAGAGAATCAACATGATCTTAGCGGAATTTTTTATTCCCCACGGACACTGCTATCTCTGGAAGCCTGAGTTAGTCGGGTTACATATTGTTTCAGATGCCTTGACAGCAGTGGCATATTACTCAATTCCACTGATGCTAGCGTATTTCGTCGTCAAGAGGCGAGATGTGCCCTTCAACTGGATTTTCCTGCTGTTTGGTGCTTTCATCATTCCCTGTGGCACAACCCACATAGTGAAATCTGGACACTGTGGCATCCTGACTATTGGTAATTGGGTTTGCTCAAAGCCTTTACCGCCGTCGTCTCTCTCCATACAGCATTTGAACTCGTTTCGTTACTTCCCCAAGCCCTAGCAATCTCCAGTGCCTCTCAATTTTTAACATCAAGTCTTATGGTTTCTGCTTCTAAAGGGGTGTCTATCAATGACAAAGGTCATTCACATAGACTCATCCCAAAAACGATGGACACTGAATCTTTCTATGCAGAGCTACCTGTTTTAAATAACTTTCTGGATATTACTGATTCCAGACGTTTTAAATCTGTACCGAGTGACTGGTATGTGGTAATCACTGATATTGTTGGTTCTACTAAAGCTATAGAGTCAGGAAAATATAAAGCGGTTAACCTGGTTGGGGCATGTTCTATTGTTGCCGTATTAAATGTAGCTGGTAAAAGGAAAATCCCTTTTATCTTTGGCGGTGATGGAGCGGCAATTTTAATTCCACCTTCACTCTTTGTAAAAACAAAACAAGCTCTTTTAGCAACACGGCATCGGGCAAAAACGGAATTTAATATGGAGCTGCGGGTAGGAGCCGTTCCTGTGTCAGATATAATAGCGGCAAAGTATGAATTAAAAGTCGCTAAAGTTAAAGTTTCTGAAAACTATTACCAAGCGGCTTTTTCCGGAGAGGGTTTGAGCTACGCAACCGAGTTGATTAAGCAACCCGAAACCGCTAGTCTCTACAACTACTATGAAGACCCTAGATTTGATATAAAAGTCGATTTTTCAGGTTTAGAGTGTCGCTGGCAGGATATTCCTAGCAAGCACAGTGAAACGGTAAGTTTGATTGTCAAGGCGATATCTGAAGACAATGAAATTAATAATAGAGTTTATCGAGACGTAATCAACAAAATTCATTCGATTTACGGAAGAGAGGATACCTTACACCCAATTGCGAAAAAATATCTTAGACTCGCCTTTAGCTATAAATTCCTAGGAGCAGAAACTCGTCTGCGGGCTAAAACTAATAATTTTTGGCATAAACTTCTCTATTTCCAGAAGATTAGATTAGAGAACATCTTGGGTTGGTTCTTGATGAAGTTTGAAATCAAGTTGCAAGAGGTTGACTGGGGAACTTATAAAGAAACTGTGATGGCGGCAACGGATTACAAAAAATTTGATGATACGTTACGAATGGTGATTTCGGGAAACAGGGAACAACGAGAAAAGCTGTCTCGCTATTTAGAAAAGAATTACAAATATGGCAAATTGGTCTATGGGCTACATACTTCGGATCGGGTACTCATGACTTGTCTTGTCTTTGAGCGTAATGGACATCAAGTGCATTTTGTTGATGGTGCGGATGGTGGTTATGCTGTAGCGGCTAAGTCGATGAAGCAGCGCCTCAACAATAATCGATGGTCTGTAGAAGCTTATCTGACATAAATTTTTAATTACCAAGTTAAGCTTCTTCTGCGCCGTCTAGCTCGAATTGGGCGATACGAGCCAATCTTGCTAAAGATGTAGACAAGAGTAGTTGATTTAAGATTTTGCATCTATCTAAAGACATAAATTCACTAATTTCAGATAATCAGCATGGCGATAGCAGAATTTTTTATTCCCCACGGACACTGCTACCTCTGGAAACCTGAGTTAGTCGGGTTACATATTGTTTCAGATGCCTTGACAGCACTAGCTTATTATTCAATCCCGCTAATGCTTGTCTATTTCGTTGCCAAGAGGCGAGATGTACCCTTCAACTGGATTTTCCTGATGTTTGGTGCCTTCATCGTTTCCTGTGGCACGGGTCACCTAATGGAAATCTGGACGCTTTGGCATCCCAATTATTGGCTGTCGGGTTTTGTCAAAGCGTTTACTGCCCTCGTCTCCATATATACGGCTTTTGAGCTAGTCTCGTTACTTCCCCAAGCACTAGCAATGCCCAGCG
>JALYGX010000233.1 GCA_030776905.1 Cyanobacteriota bacterium
ATGTAGCAGTAGGCTACCGCAACGCTTTCGCCCCTTAAGGATTTTTGCAAGAGGTCTATTGACGTAAAGCGAAATGCATCCATAGATGGCGGAAAAATATGGACAAGTTAGGTTAACGTTTTGCCAGTTTTTTGATACAGGAAAACGCTAGTGTTCCCCATTAACGACAACAATCCGACGCGCACAACAGCTTATGTGACCTATGCGCTAATTGCTGTAAATTTTTTGGTGTTTATCTACGAAGTGAGTCTGACGCCGCACCAACTGGAGCGGTTTTTCGGTCTTTATGCCGTCATTCCTAGGGAGTTAACGGCTAGCTTGATTGGGATTCCAGTCTATCAGTCGATACCAGAACCGCTAACGCTGGTAACGTCGCAATTCCTGCACGGTAGTGTGGCGCATATTTTAGGTAATATGCTGTTTTTGTGGGTTTTTGGCAATAACATTGAAGACCAGTTGGGTCACGTCAAGTACTTAATTTTTTACCTTGCCTGTGGTGCGTTGGCGGCTTTGTCTCAGTGGTTTTTCTCAACGGCATCGGCTATCCCTTCGTTGGGTGCTAGTGGTGCGATCGCTGGCGTGTTAGGTGCTTATATCCTCAGGTTTCCCCATGCCAGAGTCAGAACCTTAGTGTTTCTTGGTCCCTTCATCACCTTCCCTGCCATTCCAGCAATCTTCTTCCTGGGAATTTGGTTTATTCAGCAAGCCTTGTACGGTGTTGCCAGTTTGAGCGTACCGAGTAACATTGGCATGGAAAATGGTGGCGTTGCTTATTTTGCTCACATCGGAGGATTTGTTTTTGGTGCTATCCTCGGTCCTTTGCTAGGATTATTTTCTTCCGACTCTAGACCTGGATCGTTTTAGTCAGGCACTCAGTGTTGTAAAGAGCGATCGCCTTTGCCAGATGTAGCCCTAGGGCAACGTGAATAGCGCGTGATGCCGAATCAAAGCATGATTATCTCACCTCAACTCCAGAGCCATTGCTCTACTCCTGGCGAATGATTTTCTGATTTAGTCGCACCATATCTATCTCCAGTTAGCCGTCAAGTAAAGATAAATTAAGTTATCGTTCTCCTAGTTTTTTGAATAAATTAGGAAAAAACACTTGTGGTTCCTCTACGCGATGAAAATCCGATAAAAATCACTCCTTATGTTACTTATGGACTGATTGCGGCTAATATCTTAATTTTTATCTACGAGCTAACGTTAGCTCCTCCTCAACTCGATGGGTTTTTCCACCTTTTTGCTGTCGTTCCTAGAGAACTTACTGCCACTTTTCATAGCATTCCCGTCAATCAGCCTGTGCCGGAAGCACTGACTTTGATAACATCCCAGTTCCTTCATGCTGGGTTTACCCATGTTGGTTTCAATATGTTGTTTCTGTGGATTTTTGGCAACAACATTGAAGAGGAACTGGGTAGTGCCAAGTTTTTAATCTTTTACATCGCTTGCGGCATCTTAGCCGCTCTCGCTCAGTGGTTTTTCTCGGCGATGTCTGGAATTCCTTCCCTAGGTGCCAGTGGTGCGATCGCAGGAGTTATGGGAGCTTATATTCTGAAGTTCCCCAATACGAGAATTGTCACCTTAATTCCCCTTGGCTTCTTTTTCACAACCCTAAGAGTACCTGCCGTCTTTTTCCTAGGTTTTTGGTTCTTGCAGCAAGCCTTCAACGGCGTTGCGATGCTGGAAGCACCCGCCAATGTCGGCATGGAAAGTGGCGGCGTTGCCTACTGGGCACACGCTGGCGGTTTTGTCTTTGGAGCTATCCTCGGTCCCTTGCTGGGATTATTTTCTCCCGACTCAAAACCCCCCTCTTACAGCTCCCAACCCGAATCGTTTTAGCAGTGGTTAGGACTTACGCAGTTTCTTGATAAAAACCTGATCGTGCCTTAGGGATTTGGCAAGCCAAGTCCCTTCATGCATCAACTATTTTTTGCCATTGCTGCTATTAAGGTCATATGCCTCTATAAAAGGTAAGTCAACGTCAGAGTCAGGGTTCTGATTAATTTTGGCTTTTGGCTTGCGAGCGGAGGTAGAAAAGCTAGCAAGCGCGGAAACACCAAGAATGACAATAGCTAAAATTTCCATTGGATGTGCCTTAATACCTTAATAACAGTAGAGAGTTTTCAAACAGCAATAGCCAATGCTGATGCTAGCGAGTGTCTGCTCTGGAAGTTGAGGAAACAATTTATTCCTTAGTTAATGCATAGAATGGCTGGAGTTTGAGTTAAATCTCTCTGCTATAAACTACTAAGATGGCTCTAAGTTTCAGGAGTATTTATGAAAGCTTATTAATTAATTTATTAATTATGTAAAGTTGATTAACAAAAGGGACTGATGGGAACAGGCAGCAAAAGCACGGGGATAATCTCCTGAGAGATAAGAGTATTAACTATTCAGCTTTTGGCGTGCTGCTTCTAAAAGAAGGCGTTGTTCGGCACGAGCGATCGCATTATGGGTACGTTCTACATCGTTGATATCGACGGAAATTGATGTAATCCCCCACTGCACCAACAGATCGATGAGTTCGGGATACTGAACGGGAGCCTGACCGCAAATAGAACAGGGGATACCAGACATTTTTGCGGTTTCGATTAATTGCTTAACTGCCCGGAGCACGGCGGGATGACGACCATCTAGTCCAGAACCCAAAGCACCTTGGTCGCGGTCAACGGCGAGCAAGAGTTGAGTTAAATCGTTTGTACCAATTGAGATACCTTGAACGCCTGCTTTGACGTAATCGGGTAACAAAAATAACACGGAAGGAACCTCCGCCATAATCCATAGTTGGAACTGAGGATTGTCGGTAAGCCCAATTTGTTCGACGCGGCGACGGCAAAACGTAAACTCCTCTACGGTACGCACAAAAGGCAACATGAGCCGGACATTGGTGTAACCGTAGGACTGAACCTGTTCTAAAGCCTTCAATTCTAGATTGAAGTAGCTAGGGTCACTCAGATAACGCAGAGTACCGCGCCGACCTAGCATGGGATTAACTTCTAGTTCAGTTGGTGGAGTACCACCCAGAGATTGGAATTCATGCGATCGCCAATCCAAAGAGCGATAAAGTACAGGTCGCGGTGTAAAAGCCGCCGCAATCTTCAGCATTGAGTAAGCGAGCCGTTCTATCAACTCATTCTCTAACCCCTGCTGTAGCCACTCGTTAGGATGTAGATTTTCCAAAGCCTCTAGCATCATCAGTTCCGAGCGTAATAACCCGACTCCATCCACTGGCAAACCCACAGTTTTTTCCAGGGAGCTAACTTGACTTAGGTTGACTAATAGTTGCGTGGCGATGGGGTAAGGCGATGATTGAGGAATTCGCGGGGTTTCTGCCTGATGCGTTGGTGGGTACCACAAGGGGGTTGAAGGCTCTTCCATTCTCTTGCTCTGCTGCTCTCCTAGTCTCTGATTACCCAGCCGATGAACTTCTCCTCGGTCACCATCCAAAATTAACGACTCACCCGTTTGAATGAGTTGGGTAACCCCAACCGCATTCACGATAGCAGGAATGCCTAATTCTCTAGCCATGATGGCGGCATGGCAAGTCATTCCTCCTTGCTCAGTAACGATACCCACCGCTTGCTTGAGCAAAGGCAGCCAGTCTGGGGCGATACTAGGAGCAACTAAAATCCTTCCTGGCAGCATTGCCTCCAGATTTCTGCTCCCACCCAGCATGACTTGAGCGGGTGCTATAACTACTCCCGCTGCTACTGGTAGTCCTCTCAGTGCCTTAGAGGTCAGACTAGGGGGTGTTAATGGCGCGGACGGGGAAATCTGAGGCATAAATTGCGTCACATAAATCTGTGGTTCCGAGCTTCTTGGCGTTTGACAAAGCGTCCACGCCAAAGAAAATGTTGAACCAATTTCAGCCGCAATACGCTGGGACAACTGGATGAGTTGGTTGAGGTATTTTTCTTCCAGGGCGTATTGTTTTTGTTGCTCCTCGCTGAGGAGATAGGCTTGCAAGGGGCTTTCATGCGGGTTACGAAACTTTTGTGGCTCCTCGATCGCTGATTGTACGCTACCAATAAGGTTGCTCAAACGATAAGCACGAGTTTTGCGACCTAGTGAGCGAGTTTTGATTGTGCCTGTTTGTGCCTGCAATTGGTAGGAGTCGGGAAGCACTTCTCCCTTAGCAATGGCTATTCCTAATCCCCAAGTGGCTTGGATGTTCCACTCGCTTGAGTTAGCAGTTAGGATACCTGAGGCGATCGCATCCCATATCGGTTGCACTAAGACGGCTAAATTTAGCTCCTCTAGCCCAATTCCCACACGCTGCCAGTAAAATAGGCTCCTAGCGCGAAACAGTTCTGCCCAAACTCGTTTTAACGAGAATGCCATCTCCTCTGGAGCACGAAGGCAAATGTGGGAGTCCAAAATCCCAAATGCGTGAGGATGTTCTTGACTATTGAACAGTGAAGGTCGAGGGTCAAATTTGTAGCTAGGAAGTGTCTGAGTTAGTGATGATAGGGACAGGGAAGGACGCAAAATCATTGCCAGCGATTCTGGCAAAACGTCAGCGGCAGCTAAGAGCGAAGATGCCCACACCGACGGTAAAGCGGCGGCTGTAATCTCGTGACGAATTTGTTGGGCGACTTGCTGCAACTGATGTGGATTATCCACATCCACATGAAAAGAAGACTGAGGCAAGTCAGCTAATAGGGGGTCAGACTTGCCCAAAATCTTAATAAATTCCCAAAACGCAATATCTGTATCTAACGGCTGTACCGTGCTAACAGCGGTACTGTTGGAGAACTCCTTCCGAGCGCGCGATCGCATTAGTCCAGCGTCAGCGGTAACCGAAGAGTTAGCCAGTCTTGCTGGAATGACAAAACCGGGCAGCACTGGGTAGCCACGCTGTAAAAGCTGGCTCAAGTGAAAAGCTTGATTTCCCACAAAGATACGCTCTGAGGGTTGAATCTGATCGAGCCAGTAGAGGTTCTCCAAAATTAGCGCTTTATTGCTTTGTTATCATCTGTCTTTTGTCATTAGTCATTTGTCCTTAGTTCGATGACCAATGACTAATGACCAACAACGAATCAACCTGTATTGCGCATCCCCGCCGCAATCCCGTTAATGGTTAACAGCGCTCCACGCAGTAACTCGCCTTTGCTATACCGAGAATGAACTACACCCGATACCGATTGGTTACTGTGTTGGCGCAGGCGCTTTAGTAAGGATACCTGCAAGAAACCTAGAGGAACAATCGTGCCGTTGCGCAGTTGCACCGAGCGTTGCAAGTCGGGGTCACCATCTAAAAGCCGCTTGTGTCCGGTAATTGAGAGAACTAAGTCACAGGTGAGGTTGAATTCGTTGGCAATCTGCTCGAACAATTGCTCGAAACGTTCTTGGTCTTCCGGTCTTGACAATTCGCGCACGTAGTGGTGAGCAATCTGCATATCGACCTTTGCCAGCGTCATCTCGACTTTAGATATTGCCATTTTGAAGAACGGCCATTTGAAGTAGAAATAGCGCAGTAGCTTTAAGTTTTCTTCGGGTTCCTCATCCAAAAAGCCTTGCAGCGCTGTGCCAACGCCGTACCAGGAGGGTAACAAGAAGCGGCTTTGAGTCCAGCTAAATACCCAAGGAATAGCTCGCAGACTGCCTAAATCTTTTTTCCCACCGCGACGGGCAGGGCGAGAGCTAATTTGCAGTTGGCTAATTTCTTGGATGGGGGTGACTTGATGAAAGAACTCAACTAAGTCAGGCTGCTCGTAAATTAAGGCGCGGTAATGATTGCGCGATCGCGTTGCCAACTCCTCCATAATGTCGTTCCAAGGCTCAATATCATCAAAGCCTGTGCGCAGCAAGCTCGCTTGAATCACAGCCGTTGTCACCGTTTCTAGGTGATAGAGAGCCAACTCTGGCATGGAGTACTTCGACGCTAGCACTTCCCCTTGTTCTGTAATCTTAATTCGCCCGTTGATACTGCGACCCGGTTGAGCCAGGATAGCTTCATAGGCGGGACCGCCACCCCGTCCGACTGAACCACCCCGTCCGTGGAAGATGCGTAAAGCAATGCCGTAATCCTCCGCAATTTTCTGTAGCGCTTTTTGAGCTTTGTGGATTTCCCAGTTGCTACTTAAGAAACCAGAATCTTTATTACTGTCCGAGTAGCCCAGCATAACCTCTTGCAGGTTTGGGATTAAGCTCTGGTCGCTCATCATTTGTCCGGGGTTGGGCTGTGGACTTGCGGCTGATGAGTCATGACCGCCTGCTAGACAAGCGCGATACAGGGGTAGATCGAACAAAGTACTCATCACCGCCGGGGCACGTTTCAGGTCGTCCACCGTTTCAAACAGCGGCACCACGCGAACGTTGCTTTTGCCTGTTCCCGGATCGTAAAGACCTGCTTCCTTTGCCAGCAATAGCACTTCTAACAGGTCGCTGGCTTCATGGCTCATGCTGATGATGTAAGTCTGGCAAATTCTCAGACCAAACTCTTGTTGCAGCTGCCGCAGCATCCGGAAGGTTTCAATGGTTTCGCAGGTTTTCTCGGAGAATGGCAGTTCGGCAGGGATTAAGGGTCGTCGGGTCTGTAACTCCGTGGCTAGCCAAAGCGATCGCTCTGATTCTGATAGCTCGTTGTAAGGCTTAGGTAAAATTTGCAGGTACTCGACAATCTCGGTCAGCGCATCTGAGTGGCGGGAGCTTTCTTGGCGCATATCCAAATGAGCCAGGTTAAAGCCGTAGATTTGTACCTGACAGATTAAATTCTCTAAATCGGTGCAGGTCAACCCCGTTTGGGCTAAATTCCGCTCGATTAGCCGCAACTCTGCTAAAAGGTCAGCCCCAGAGCGGTAAATGCCGGAGCTTGTAATTTCATTCAGCTCTTGTTGCAGGGATTTACTGTGGTAAAGATTGTAAAGATGCTGATTGCGATCACGGGTGTTTTGCAGCCGTTTCTCAATGTAGGCAAGCTTGAGCCGATAAGGTTCCTGCCGATAGCGAATGGCTAGCTGCTCGTAAACGTCTGGCATCTGGGAGCGGTCTTGCTCTAGAGAATCCAACAAATCGGGTAACACATCACTCCAGTGCAGCGACAAACTCAACAAATTCGTTAGCCGCCCTACCGACTGGACATATTTTTCTAGCACCAAACCCCGCTGATAGCAAGCCGTTTGCCAAGTTACTTGGGGCGTTACGGAAGGATTGCCGTCGCGGTCTGACCCTACCCAAGAGCCAAACTGACAGAAGTTATTGCTAGGAGGTTTTAGCCAGGGAAAAGAGGCGTTTAAGGCTTGCTTGAAGCGTTGATATAGTTCGGGAATTGCCTCAAATAGAACTTCCTGGAAATAGTGGAGGGTGTAATCTACCTCATCCAATACTGTTGGCTTAAATTGGTGTAACTCATCCGTGCGCCACCAGAGGCGAATCTCTTCCCGCAGTTGTTCGGTATAGCCCTGCACCTCCCAGGATGAGGTCAAACCTAAAGCTCTCAAGGCTTCCTCCGCATGGTCGAGCTGTTGCAGGATTTTAGCAATCCGTCGCTGTTTGGCTCGAATCGTATGGCGAACGATTTCTGTAGGATGAGCTGTAAAGACTAATCGAATATCTAGATTTTCAATAAGTCGCTGAATTTGCTGGGGTGGCATATTCAGCTGTCGCAAGTAGGGAAATAACCAGTGAAATGTGCCTGTTTCTGGTGAAGCTTCGCTTTCCTGCCAAGTTTTTTCTAGTAAATTCGCCATCGGCCCACTACTTTGAGCTTCTGCCTCAGCCGCATTAATCGACGCTGTTGTCGAAATTCCATTATTTTTTAAACTGGCTTGCTGCATTGGCAAGCGTTCGCTAGCGACAGGCGCGTTGTAGGTGGCGCGTCGAGATAGCTGCTGGTCACGCTGTTCGTAATGCTGCTCGACAATGTTAATTAGTTGGAAGTAAAGGGCAAAA
The DNA here is from genome assembly GCA_030776905.1 of Cyanobacteriota bacterium. GTDB lineage: Bacteria > Cyanobacteriota > Cyanobacteriia > Cyanobacteriales > Coleofasciculaceae > CADCTM01. The sequence continues at coordinate 7,897 of JALYGX010000233.1, forward strand.
GCCCGTGAAGCCCGAATAGCAGCATTCAGGTCAAGCTTCTCGATTACCTTAGGAACGGACGATTCGGGTAAGTCGGTGGCTTGCCCCTCTGGAGAACATAAATCGCGAAGTTGCTTAAGCAAATCGACAAGTTCCTGACCGCATTCGGAGCACAGAACAGACTCCCACAACTCCTCTACAACATTGAGGCGATGGCGCAGAAACAAATCGGAGGTAGAAGTAACAGCAAAATCCTGGTCAGATGACTGGAGGAGCGAACTCATAATGTCTGTTCACGGCGAGACAAAGATAATCCATTGTAGGGGGTTAGTGTTCCCTAGATTCGTTGCAGAAATAACTAATACGAGACTTCCTCTAAAAAAATAGTCTTTTGAGTACCTCAGCTCTAGTCTCCAAAAGCTCAAGTCACTCAGACTCAATCGGGTAAATTTGTGAAATCCTCACGTCCTGAATCAGGAAAATGGAGAATTGGCAAGCGATCGCCTCGAAATACTTCTTCGCTGCTGACGCCTGCTGCTTGTACCCACGAGAAGACAGCCTCAAGGGAGAGTATGCCTAAAAGCACAGGCCCCGTGGCTATACTTAACAAGAAGTCTGTGGGAATTCCTAATTGAGATGCCGTTACTGCCGCAGAGGCTGGGGGTTTTTTGTTAGGTGAAGACGACATGGGTGAAGTTACAGATAGCAGAAGAATTAAATGAGCCAGTCAGCTAGCCGCGCTAACTAGTACAAATATCCTAGCGTTCTGGAACAGGATACGGTCATCCTACTCATAAAGAAGTGGGATGAAACAATGCTATTTTCTGTAAGACTGTTTAGATGTATTTAATTTAAGTAATTGTACTTGCCGGGGGATTATTCCCGTTTTTCATGCTTTTGGGTTGCTGGAAAAGCTATAAAGTATGCTAAAACCGGGTGTGCAACTACTCAAGGAAATGATCGTTCGTCGTCATCAGTCCAGGTAATAGGTTTCTAATGTTGGATGTCGAGCAGCTTGCCCAAAAAGATCGTCCGTCCTCCTTTGCCCAATGGGCTTATGATGCTATCGGTCAACCGGGAGTGTGCCTGCGAGTCCGGTTGCGCGGAAATAACTTGCACATTTTGTGTGAAAGTCGCCAAAGTCTAGAAGCGCAGAGCATTGTCAATTGTTTGATCGATGCGCTCAAAGTGCAGGAAGGAGAAGAGGCGTTTCCCACCGATCCGGGAAACCCCGTTGACCAGATCGTTATCTATGGACGCATTGTGGGTCAGCCGCGTCCAGAGTGGATTAAGCAAATTCGGATTAAGTCGTATCCAAACCCGGAGCATCAGGCTTCTAGAACAGCTACGGGAAATTCTTTTGAAGACGCCACACCCGATGAGGCGTTACTCATTTCTAATGAAAGTCTTGCGCGTTCAGGCTCACCCGAAGCGATCGCTCGTTATCTCAGCGAAACCTTAAGTCCTCTGGGCGTCAGTGCCAAAGTCCTCATTCAAATTCTGCCCGAAACACCTGCTAACGTGCAAGAAGGGGAGAAATTGACGGACTCATCCCCTCATCGCCGTCTTTGGGTCGTTTGTAATTCAAACTACAGTCCCGATGCCTCGTTGCTCTGTGAACCAGTGGTCGAGCAGTTGCGAACCTTGCAGCTCAAAGGATTTAGAGATGCAGCGATTTGCAGTCAGGTAAGCGGGGAAACGTCTCCCGAATGGATGCTGCGGGTAGATTTGACTCCTCCAGAAGAAATGCTCAAAGAGTGGGCACGCTGGGGGGACGTGCAGGCGATTACCCGGATATTGAATCAAAGGCTCAAACGAGCAGGAATAGAAGTGCGAGCCGTCCTGAAAGACGTTACGCTACACCTATTTTGTAACCTTTTGGGTGCAAGGCAAACGGGTGCTCCAGATAAACAAACGGCAGTAAAAGCGATCGCCTCAGGATTAGAGTTGATTTCCCCTCAAGGCATTCAAGCCGCTACAGTTTATGGTGTAGAGGCTCATCAGCGCCCAAGGCGAGAGCTAATTCCAGAGCAAGAAACGCCAATCTGGATCGAATGGATAAATTTACCAGCCGCCTACACTCCAGCTTTAGCGGAAACAGCATTTTCCTTAGCGAAACAGGGGAATCAAGAGGCGATCGCTTTTTTACTACAACGGTTACTCAATCCTGACCTGGATCGACGATTGGCAACGGGCGGCATCCATCTCAAAATTCGCCGCAAGCAAGACTTGTTACACATCATGAGCGAGGCACCACTCTGCCCGCCACAAGCTCAGGTAGGTCCACCCATCGCTCGCTTGCTTCGCCAGATGGGAATTCCAGAGATTGCCGGAGTGCGGATTTACGGGCGTCGCGCTGGGGCTACTTCCCCATCCTGGAACTACGGAGTTAATTTTATTCATCGACCGCGTCTAGTACCCGAAGCCACACCAGAATTTGCCGCCTCAGATACCTACATTAATGAGCTTATGGCTCCCACTGGGGAAGCCGTTCTGCGTCGAGATTTAACAAAAGAAGACCTGAAAAATGGTCTGAAGCGCACCACTCAGGCAACAGTTCGGATGCTCCAGCTTGGCTTGTGCTACTCTCAGCTATTTGTGCCTGCTGTAGAAAGTCAAGATTTGAGAACAGTTACTGGGCACTCCAACCCAAAAAGCTTCTCCTCAAACCTTGGGGTGAAAGTAGCGATCGTTTGGGGAGCGCTAGGTTTATTGCTGACAGTGCAAGCGGATTGGTTGATTGGGAGATGGGTACAATTGCAAGCGCAATCCAACTCAGTGCTACCAACGGCAACGACAACGGATGCATCACCGAAACCACTATCTTTGCCTCAACTAACCTTGCAAAAAAGTGGATCTCGCAGGACTGACCAGTTCAATGCTTCTGCATTTACCAGACAAGGGGAAAAGAGCGTCATTATTAATGAGAATGCCGACAAATCTTCAACTCCGAAGAGAGTTAATGCAGCAACAGCAGCCGTCTTAGCCGCCGCCCGCTCGTCTAATCCCTCATTCAATAACCAGCTTTTAGATCAAAAGTTAGCCCTCTACCAACAGCGCCTCCTTAAGAGCGGTCCCCCTGATGTGTTAATTCTTGGCAGTTCCAGGGCACTGCGAGGCATCGATCCGGTAGCACTTCAAGACGCCTTAGCGGCTCAAGGCTATCGTAACGTTGAGGTGTTTAACTTTGGCATTAATGGCGCTACCGCTCAGGTTGTAGACTTGTTAATCCGTCGCGTTTTAGCGCCAGAGCAACTGCCCAAATTGATTATCTGGGCAGATGGCGCACGGGCATTTAATAGTGGTCGGGTCGATGCTACTTATGAGGCGATCACCTCCTCCAAAGCCTATCAGCAGATCCAGGCTGGAACGTTTTCCAACTCAGTTAATGTCAAGCAACGCGATGGCAATCGTCGCTCTGGAGAAGCCTCACAACCAACGCGATCGGCGGACGAAACCCCCCAACCGTTAGCGGCTGTGAATGCAGCTTATCGGTCAATTGGTCAATGGGTTGATCGGTCTCTAAGCAATGTTTCATCAACTTATCGCCAGCGAGACCAGCTTAAGTCACTGTTGCAAGAGGAGTATGTCACACTCTTGGAACGAACCCAGCTTCCTCAAGACCCAACCCTGATAGACTCTCTGAAATCATCGACTGGTCAGGAGTCCATTGACATTGATGGCTTCCTTCCCCTAACAGTTCGCTTCAATCCTGCCAGCTACTATAAGCAACATCCCAGAGTGGCAGGTGATTATGATAATGACTATGAATCCTTCCAACTGGATGGCAAACAAGATATCGCTCTCGGCTCGCTTCTGCAATACGCACAGAGTCAAAATATGGGTATCGTTTTTATCAACCTTCCTCTGACTAAAGATTACTTAGACCCCGTGCGTACTCAATACGAGCAACAATTTCAGCGGTATATGCGCTCTTGGGCATTACAAAAGGGACTACTTTTCCGAGACTTAAGTCAGCTACTGCCTACCAAACATGACTACTTTTCTGACCCCAGTCACCTCAATCGCTATGGAGCCTACAAAGTCTCAAATCAACTGGCTCAAGATCCAATGATTCCTTGGCCTACTAAATAAGGGGAAGATGGGATGCAATGTATGAGCCTATCTGAAAACTTTTCAACAGGAATGACCTTTGATTTGTGTATCTATAGAAAAAGCTAGCTACTAAACCTGTGTTCATCTGTGGATGAAAATCTTTCTTCAACTTTTCCTGTAATTTTTAATCGGGATATAGCACTGTCATGCTGAAGTGTCGCTACTAAAAAAATGACATTTATTTCAGGTACTTACGCTCTTTTCCTACTATTAGCTTTAGTAATTTTCTGGTCAGTGCGACAGCCATCTCGGCGATTGTGGGTATTACTTATAGCGAGTCTAGTCTTTTATGCCTCACTACAAATTCAATACATACCCCTGCTAGGTGTAATTACCCTAATCAACTTTGCTTTAGGAAAAACCCTTGGCTCGAATACAGCACCGGGACCGCACGCAACCAATCAGCATCTCTCTAATGAAGAGTGGTTAGTGGCTCAAGGAGTTTGGAATCGCAGACGCTTAAAGTTTCTGTGGTTGGGTATTGTTTTGAATGTTATTGGGTTAGTCAGCTTCAAGTACGTTCCTTTTCTCTTGAGCAATCTTGCCGCACTCCTAAACTTGCCGGAGGCACAAACAAATGCTAGCTGGATTAAAACTCATTTAATCGCTCCGCTAGGACTTTCCTTCTTTACCTTTGAGTGCATTGCTTATCTAATTGATGTGTATCGCGGCGCTCCTGCGAGTCAGCAGCTATTACAATTTGCTACCTATAAATTATTTTTTCCTAAACTGATTTCTGGCCCAATCACCCGCTACCATCAATTTGCGGCTGGATTGAAGACGCTACAATTTCCTAGTTCAGAACGATTAACAGAAGGGCTGTGGCTCATTGCCTGTGGTGCTATCAAAAAAGCACTGTTGGCAGACCGATTAGATATTTTCGTCAATTTGTGCTTTGACAATCTAGAGCGTGCTGGGAGTGGTGATTTATGGCTGGCACTCGTTGCTTTTGGTTTGCAACTTTATCTAGATTTCAGCGGTTATGTAGATATTGCCCGTGGCAGTGCGATTCTCCTAGGATTTAATCTCCCAGAAAATTTCGACTTTCCTTACTTTAGTACGAGCATTGCGGATTTCTGGCGGCGCTGGCACATTACTTTAGGGGATTGGATACGCAACTATCTCTACTTTCCTCTGGGTGGGTCGCGTAAAGGGTTGGGGCAAACTTGCTGGAATTTAGTGATCGTAATGCTAATTGCTGGTATTTGGCATGGCGCAGCTTGGGGCTTTATTGTTTGGGGAGGTCTGCATGGTCTTGCTTTAGTCGCTCACCGCTTAACCCAAGCCATATCCGAACGTGTAGAGGCGTCAAAACGATGGTGGCAAAGCTTGTTGGGTGTATTTGTCGCTTGGTTCTTGACTCAATTAATGGTTTTTACCTCTTGGATTTTTTTTCGGTTACCCAATCTCAAAGAAGCTGGCACAGTCATCCAGAATCTCTGGGGTCACTCAGGTGATATCCAATTTGCCCAAAAGGTTTACATCGAAGCCATCGGTCTGGGACGCTTCCAAATTGCTTTACTACTAATCGCCTTAATCGCTTCCATGTCTGCTATCTACAGCATTCAACGAGGGCTGAAGTTACAACTCAACTGGCCAGTGAAGCTTTTGCTGGTGCCTGTGTGTCTGTTTACCGTCTGGGTGCTCGCGCCTCAAGGTAGCCCACCTTATATCTACTTTGATTTTTAGTAGAGGCGTTAGCGAAGCGGCGCTGAGAGTCTATTGCTTTAGAGATAAGAGTAGGCGATCGCGCTTCAGCATTCTTCTTCCTAACTCAATTTATAAGCAAAGCTGATGAAAACTATTTGAATAACTGAATTAAAACTCCTTGCAATTGTAAACAAATGTAAATACTATTAGAAGCAAGGTAAACAACCTTTACCCCAAATCATTCAAACCAATCACCGCAATCATTTAAACAATGACAACTACCCTACA
>JALYGX010000234.1 GCA_030776905.1 Cyanobacteriota bacterium
AGACTTCCAGTCTGAGGGCGATATGTAAAAGTTGCATGCACCCCACAAACAATTACCTCTACGCCTTGGTAGGAGCGCCAGCTTTTGTGCCTATATAGCTGTTGTTACGACGATTTATTGTTTTTAAATCTCTTCGTAGATTAACAACTTTGCGTTGAGATTCCATGAATTGGTAGCAATTTTGCAGCTCTAGGTTAAGCGCTTCCATGTCTTTGTGGGAAGCTGCCAACTCTTCTTGGTAATCCTCTATTTGTTGGCTTTGGGCACTAAGTTCTGCTTTCAGAGTTATCACTTGCTCTCGCGAGATTTCTAGTTCTTCTTCGAGGACTGAAATTTTCGTAACGAGTTTTTCAATTACCTGAATAGGACTAGACATCTGGTTTAACCCTGCTCTAATCCCAGGCAAGAGAGTAGATATTTGGTTGTAAATTATATGGTCTGTTTGAGTTAACATTTATCAGGTTCTTTCCGAGTATAGAAAGCCGTAGACCTGTTATGAGAGAGCTGACGCCTTATATGTTTCTCTTAAATTTGACATACCCGTAATAGCTGTGTCGGTACGGTTCTAAACATAACACACAATAGGTTAGGACTTCGGGACTGTAACGCTAGTAAAAAGCATAAGTCTTATACCAGTAAAAAGCATAAGTCTTATAGATATAGAAATTTATATAGCAATTTAAGGATTTGTGGGGCACGGTATGCCGTGCCCCTACAGAGAACTCTTGTGATGATAAGTTAACAAATATGTCAATCTTTCTCAGTCTCTGCCAATGCCTCTTCCAGTACTTCCGTTTCCTCCTCTTGACCGGATAGAGGCACTAAGGCAACCGCCGCGATCGCATCATCCTCATCTAGCCTTTGCACTCTCACTCCTGTCGCCATCCGGGATTGAGGGGAAATTGCATTGATCGCCTGACGAATAATGATACCCCGACTAGTGACCATCATCAGCTCATCCCCTTCATTCACGACTCGTAGCGCCGCTAGTTGGTCTTTGGGCATACGGAACTTCGTTGCTAAAATTCCCATGCCCGCACGATTTTGTAGCCGGAACTGCTTGACAGGGACTCGCTTGCCATAACCACCCATTGTCACGACCAGCACCCACGGACCTTGACCTGCTGTTTCGACCAACTCCTCAGTACTGAGGTCTTCTGTATCCTCTTGTAACTCAGGAGACGCGCCGTCCGTGATTAAGGGTGATGCTTCTAACGACGCTAAGGTTGATGCGACTTCCGTTGCTAACGGTGACGCTTCTAATGACGCTAACGCTTCAATATCGCTCTCGCTATCCGCGACGGGGGCAAGACTGGCAACGACTTGACCGGGCAGGATGTCCATGCTGATCAATTCATCCTTGGAACGCAACTTCATCGCCTTGACGCCTCGCGTAGCGCGACCGAGGGGACGTAATTGCTCGTGGTCAGTTTTGAAGTGGATTGCCATGCCTTGACGCGAACCAATGATGATGGCGTCTTCTTCTTTGGCACGACGCACCCACCGCAACTGATCGCCTTCTTCTAAGGAAATAGCAATTAATCCATTTGCTCGAATATTGCTGAATGCTGCCAGAGCCGTTTTTTTGATGTAACCTTTGCGGGTCAACATCACTAGATAATCATCCTCGGTAAATTCAGATACCGGGACAATTGAGGTGATTTTTTCATCGCGGGGAATCGGCAGCATCTGCACGATTGGGACACCCCTTGCGGTGCGAGAAGCGGCGGGGATTTGGTACGCTTTGAGGCAGTAAGTTACGCCGCGATCGCTAAAAAACAAAATGCTGTCGTGGTCGCAACACGTCAGGAAATGCTCGACTCCGTCATCCTCTTTGATTCGAGCCGCCGCCTTACCGCGCGTTGCTCTCGCTTGCGCCGCAAAGTCATTGACTGGCATCCGCTTGATGTAACCTTGCTCCGTTAGCAAAATCACGGCTCGTTCATTGGCAATCAGGTCAATATCACCAATTTCGCCTTCCACCTGTTGAATCACCGTGCGTCGTGGTGTGGCATGGGTGGCTTTGAGCTGCGCGACTTCAGTTTCAATAATTTCCAGGATGCGGCTTCTATTCGCCAGTATGTCTTGCAAGTCGGCGATTCTAGCTTGTAATTCTTCGTGTTCCGCTACAATTTTCTCCGCTTCCAAGGCAGTCAGACGCCGCAGTTGCATTTGCAAGATAGCGTCCGCTTGTGCTTCCGAAAGACCGTAAGCGTTCATCAACTCTACTTTTGCTGTGGGAGCATCAGCTGCGCTGCGGATTAGCTCAATAATCGCATCCAAGTTGTTGAGAGCAATTAACAATCCCTGGAGTAAGTGGTCTCTTTCTTCAGCTTTACGCAGTTCGTATTGAGTGCGTCGGGTAATTGTCTCAATCCGAAAATCGAGGAAAACCTCCAGAAAATGCTTGAGCGTGAGTAGCTGAGGTTCATTTCTCACCAACGCCAGCATATTTGCCCCAAAATTCATCTGTAAGGGCGTTTGCTTGTAGAGGTTGTTGAGAACGACACGAGGATAGGCGTCCCGCTTGAGTTCGATGACAATTCGCATCCCATCGCGATCGCTTTCATCCCGAATATCCGAAATGCCCTCTAAGCGCTTCTCGTTGACCATTTCGGCAATCCTCTCAATCATGGCTGCCTTATTCGTTTGGTAAGGTAGCTCCGTGATGATGATCGCTTCTTTGTCCGGACGGCCTCGATGCTCAATTGTTTCAATTTGGGCAACGCCCCGCATCGTAATCGAACCCCGCCCAGTGGTGAAGGCTTCCTTAATCCCTGATGTCCCTAAAATCTGACCCCCTGTCGGAAAATCAGGGCCAGGGATATAGCGCATTAACTCGACATCGGTAATCTCTGGATTGTGGATGAGGGCTACCAATCCATCAATTAATTCCCCCAAGTTGTGAGGGGGGATGTTGGTTGCCATCCCCACGGCAATACCGCTAGAACCATTGAGCAGTAGCTGGGGAAGCCGTGCCGGTAAGACGGTTGGTTCTTGTTGCGAACCGTCAAAGTTATCGATAAAGTCTACGGTTTCTGACTCAATATCCCGCAGCATGGCGTCTGTGGATAAGGGGCGCAAGCGGCACTCCGTATAACGCATTGCGGCGGGTGGATCGTTGTCAACGGAGCCAAAGTTACCGTGTCCGTTGATTAAAGGCGATCGCATGGAGAACTCCTGCGCCATCCGCACCAAGGCGTCATAAACCGCCGTATCGCCGTGCGGGTGATACTTACCCAGCACTTCTCCTACCACACGGGCGCACTTCCGGAACGGGCGGTCTGGCGTCAGCCCCAACTCATGCATGGCGTAGAGTATCCGCCGATGTACCGGCTTGAGTCCATCCCTCGCATCTGGCAGTGCCCGACCTACAATCACGCTCATCGCGTATTCCAGGTAAGACTGTTGCATCTCGTTCCGCAGATTCGTTGGGACAATACTCATAGAACGAAAAACTCCATTAAAATTAAAGATTCTGGCAGATAAATGTTGAAAAGCTGCCAAAAATGCCGCTTTTCCGGCAAATAATTGCCAAAAAATACTAGTTTCTTTTAGAATTTTAACACAATCCCTATCCTCGCAGCCAGTAGCGCTGGGAGGAGCTAGCTATGGAACGAGTACGGCTTGACGCCGCTATAAAAAAAACGGCTTACTGCTGACGTAGGTACTTTTTTAAGATATTTTGAGGAATAAGGAAAAAGCCAGAATCCAGCGCGATCGCTCTAGGAGAAAACAGCAAAATGGAAACTGCCATTGCTTTGATTGCCTTTGCCGTCATTGCTAGTCTTGTAATGCCCGATCTCCTATCTAAGGAAATACTAATTGGTTTGGTCGTTTTAGGCGTGCTGGCAGTTGTGATGCCCGGTCAATTTAGTAGAGAACAAGTTTTTGCTTTGATTGCTTTTGGTATTCTCTTTAGTCTTGTAATACCTTCTCTGCTGAAATAGCCTCAGCAACAAAATTTGAAAAACTTGCCATTGGGTTGACAGCGTATCGTTGCTGGCAATCAACGATGCCTGTTAAATCCTCCTTTGAACTACCATCTGTAGGGGCGCTATTGCCTTGCGCCCCTACCATATTTCGCGTCTATGGGTAAGTCCTGTCCAGAAAAAACATATTGACAGCGCTAGTAATGCTCATCCCAGAGGGGAAGAGGTGTCGTTGTCTTTGGACAACTCCTAAGACTGCATCGCCGCTTTAGTCTTCTCGCGGTCTAGCTTGAGAATCAATACTCCTAAGGGTGGCAGACACAAGTCCAGCGAATAAGGCTGATTGTGGAGCGACCACTCATCCGTCCACTTGCCCCCTAGATTGCCCATATTGCTACCGCCGTACTCGCGGGCATCACTGTTGAACAGTTCCGTATAAAATCCCATCTCTGGAACCCCTACGCGATAGTGGCTATGGGGTTGAGGCGTGAAATTGCAAACCGTAACTACAAATTCTGTACTTTGTGCCCCGTCGCTACCACCATCATCCTTAGCTCGGCGGATAAAGGAAACTACACTATGGCGATTATCACTACAATCTATCCACTCGAACCCTTCTTGAGCAAAATCCTGAGTATAGAGAGCCGGTTCGCTGCGATACAGTTTGTTGAGGTCGCTAACAAACTGCTTTAACTTTTGATGTGGCTCGTATTGCAACAAATGCCACTCTAAATCGCCCCAAACATTCCACTCGCTCCACTGACCGAACTCCATGCTCATGAAGAGAGTCTTCTTGCCAGGGTGAGTAAACATATAGGCAAACAAGCAACGGACATTGGCGAACTTCTGCCACTCATCCCCCTGCATCTTCCCCAGCATATTGCTCTTGCCGTGGACGATCTCATCGTGAGACAGCGCTAACATATAGTTCTCGCTGTGGTTGTACCACATACTGAAGGTGATATTGTTTTGATGGAACTGACGGAACCACGGGTCCATGTGGAAGTAGTCCAGCATATCGTGCATCCAGCCCATGTTCCACTTCAAATTAAAGCCCAAGCCCCCAACGTAGGTAGGCCAAGACACCATAGGCCAGTCGGTAGATTCCTCAGCAATTGAGAGAACGCCAGGGTAGTAGCTAAAAATGACATGATTCGTCTGCCGCAGGAAATCAGCCGCCTCGATGTTCTCTCTTCCCCCATACTGGTTGGGCAACCATTCCCCAGCGGGACGACAATAGTCAAGATAGAGCATTGAGGCAACAGCATCTACCCGCATTCCATCAATGTGGTATTTGTCGAACCAGAATAGAGCATTGGCAGCTAGGAAGTTGCGGACTTCATTGCGGTTGTAGTTGAATACCAACGTCCCCCACTCTTTGTGTTCGCCCTTACGGGGGTCGGCGTGTTCGTAGAGGTGGGTGCCATCAAAGAAAGCTAAACCGTGACCATCTTTGGGAAAGTGACCGGGCACCCAGTCCACAATTACCCCAATGTTGTGTTGGTGGCACTGGTCAATGAAATACATGAAGTCTTCCGGCGTGCCATACCGGGAGGTGCAGGCATAGTACCCTGTAACCTGATACCCCCAAGAGCCATCAAACGGATGCTCGGCTACGGGCAACAGCTCAATGTGAGTGAATCCCAGCTCTTTGACATAAGGAATTAGCTTTTGCGCCAGCTCCCGGTAAGTGAGGAAACGCGCTCCAGGTCTGAGTTCTGAAACGACAACTGCGGGTTCGGTTTCACCATTTTCCAGCTTTGCCGGTTCTCCTGAGGAAGCATGAAGCCAAGAACCCAGGTGAACTTCATAAACAGAAATGGGCTGAGTCAGAGCATCGGTGTGGCGGCGACGCTCCATCCAATCTGCATCATTCCAGGTATAAGCATCTAAGTCAGTAACGATAGATGCGGTCTTCGGTCGGACTTCTTGTTGGAAGCCATAGGGGTCAGATTTCTCGTAAATGTGACCATCGTAATTTTTGATTTCGTATTTGTAGTGTTCTCCGACACCGATTTCTGGAATAAACAGTTCCCAAATGCCCGTGGAACCCTTGCGCATCTGGTGTTTGCGCCCGTCCCAGTAGTTAAAATCTCCCAGAACAGAAACGTTACGGGCGTTGGGTGCCCATACGGCAAAGTAAACTCCTTTTACGCCATCGATGTCTGCTGGGTGAGCGCCAAGTTTTTCATAGACGCGATGGTGATTTCCTTCGGCAAATAAATGCAGGTCAAAATCTGTGAGGAGAGGAGAACGGAAGCCATAAGGGTCATAGATTACCCGCTCATGTTCTCCTTCCTTAATCCGTAGCTGGTAATTTGCCAGTTCGGGTGTTTCAATGTTTGCTTCAAAAAACTGAGGATGATGCACGGAGTGCATCGGATATTCGATTCGTTCTTCCGGGCAAACCACCCACGCAGCGTCTGCACTTGGTAAATAAGCTCGCACCACCCAGCTGGTCTTACCATCCTGTTCAAATCGATGGGGACCAAGGACTTCAAACGGGTCGTGATGTTGATTCCAAACAATCCGGTCAATTTGGTCAGGGGCTATTATTGGCGACATCAAGCTATATACCTTTATAAACAGAGACCGATCGCATAATAATCTTAATATTTATATAGATTTTTGGTTTTTTCTACATATATTACTGTACGGTATCGCTAATTAGGGCTAGCAACACTTACTAAGACGTATTTCGCAGATACAGCTTTTGATTGTCTGACAAACCAGCAACAGGCTTTGTTAGATAGGAATAATCTTCTGTATTAGCTGACGTAGGCGTAGCAGAAAAATCAAGCGCCTGATCTTTGGGGTAACTGTCGGCGGTATTGGGTTCTGTGCGATTTGAGCTTTCAGTTGGGCGTACTCAGCCGCAGTTAAGGGCTGACCATCAATTGGCGATCGCGCTTCTGTGATAATCTCTGTCCTTAAGACTTCTTCTGGCACATCTTCGGGGGGTGGCAAACTCAAAGCTGGGTTAGCTCCAACGAAAGTCATGCCTAGCAAAATACTTACAAATTTGGCTTGTCTCATTGCTTGACTTTACCTCCCCACATCCTGCCGTCGTGGATACTCAGCATCCTCACAAAAGCTCAAGCGCTTCCTCACTTAATAGCTTTGACTGACTCTGAATCTTTCAAACCAGGCGCTAATCACTCACCACACTGTTATAAATTTGAATTATAAATTTGAATAATTTGCTCCAATAGCCAGGGATACTCCTGCGAGTATAGGGCAATAATTTCTTGCTATCAACGGAAAATGCGACATCAGACCAAAAGCCTGAATGCCGCAAGGCTATCAAGAGCAATCCTCTTGCCTTTTTGAATACAGCGCGAACACGGGGGTTCGCGATCGCTTCTAACTAGCTGTTGGAGAGGGAGACGCTCCTGGGGACGAACCAGCTCCGCCTTCACCAGTACCTTGGTTGCAGGCTCCCAAAGTCGTCACTAAAGTCAGTATAAGAGCCAACCTAACTAATTTATTGTTCATACACTCCTCTTGTTTTCACGGACTGCGTTGAAAGAGATGTTACGCTAGCCCCATGACAATTCTATAGTTTTATCATGAAGAATTGTTTTTTACGCTATTCCTTTAGAAAGATCGAATTTCTCAAGATTTATGCTTCTCTTCACGACTTTTAGATCGACCTGATCGCCAATAGCACTTTAATTCTCGAAATTTTTCGGTACTCGTTAATACATTTGTTGAGAAAAGGACTAAATATAATACCTGAAAAACTGTGTTTTTAAAATTTAACTTTTGAATAGTATTAAATTTAGGCTCCTTTTATCGTTTAAAGGAGAAAGGGGTGCGGAGTATCTTTAAAGCAGCGAGGCACTGTGTTTCATACTGTCAATCGTATTTTTCAAGGACTCCAAACTTGGATCGAGTATCCCCGACGGCAAGCAGCATTGATGCGGAAAATTGTTGACCGCATCCGCAATTCGCTGGAATTGCAGGTGGTACTTCAAACAGCAGTAGATGAAGTAGCCGCACTGCTGACGTTAGATAGCTGTAGTTTTTTATGGTATTTCAATGATACTCAGCGGGTTCAAGTTGTTTGTGAGCGAAACTGTGCCCCTGGCAAGACTTCTCATCTGGGATATCATCCGCTAGAGAGCTTTGGAGGCGTTGCCCCGGCACTCGTCGCGGGTAAGCTGATACTCAATAGTGGGACGGGAAAGCCTAGGCAAACAGGGTTAAGTTGGATTGCGCAACAGCTTTCCTGGCTAGTTTCTGGGAGAAACCAACAGATCGAGTCTTGGCAAAGCAGGACGCCTCAGCCACCTAGCTATCTCCAAGGAAACTCTCCTTTAAAAGAGCATCAGCAAATATTTGGTTATAAAGCTAGCTTACTGATTCCCGTCACGAGTAATGAATCGGGAATTGGTTTCATTGCCTGTTTTTCAGAGCAAATCCGTCATTGGTCTGCTGCCGAAATCGAGTTCCTGAAGTCCATCGCCGAACCCTTAGAAATTGCCATCCGCCAAGCCCAACTCTACGAACAGACGCAAAAACAAGCCCTGCGCGAACAGCTAGTCAATCACATCATCAATCGCACCCGCCAGAGTTTAGATGCGGAAACCATATTAACCGAAGCGATCGCTCAACTTTTAGAGGCATTACAGGCAGACCGATGCCTAGTTCATCTCGTAGAAGACGCGAACAATCAGGCATTAGAGCCACTTAACCCGGAATGTCCGATCGCATTAACGCAGCGCTGCGGCGAAGCGCAACTCGCTTGCCAGTATAGAGATACGTTCCGACGCAAACACCTTTATGAAGTTTGCCGTCCACCTTTTTCCCCTTCAATCGAGGACTTTGATACCCACGGTCCAATTACTGAGTGGGTAATCCAGCATCGACAACTGGTAGTGATTCCAGAGATTGCGCAAGACAAACGAATTGGTGAAAGCAACCAAGAGTACCAAAAAGCGCAGATCAAATCATCGCTTGTGGTTCCCGTTCAAGCAAATGGCACGCTGCACGCCTTGCTTTATCTCAACCAGTGCTCTCACATTCGGTATTGGTCAAACAACGACCGCCAACTAGCCCAAGGTGTTGCCGATCAGCTAGCGATTTCTCTGCAACAAGCTTATTTGTATGCCCGTACCCAGCAGCAAGCCGCCCAAAGCGCTCGGCAAGCTGAGAAAATGGCCCAGATGCTGGAGGAACTGCGGTTGACGCAAGCGCAGTTAATTCAAACCGAAAAAATGTCGAGTCTAGGTCGAATGGTTGCTGGTGTTGCTCACGAAATTAATAACCCTGTCAACTTTATTTACGGCAATATCCCTTATATCGAAAATTATGTAAATGACTTGCTGCGCCTTGTGCAAGCTTACCAAGCTCACTATCCCCAACCAGACGAGGAAATCCAAAAACTGGCTGAGGAAACAGAAATAGATTTTTTACTCAGAGATTTACCGAAGATTCTGAAATCCATGCTGTCGGGTACTGAACGGATTCATGAAATCGTTCAGGTATTGCAGAAGTTCTCTCGCCAAAATGAAGCCCCCTTAAAAGTGATAGACATCAACGCTGCCTTGGAAAACACGCTGTTGATTCTATACAATCAGATAACGGGGACGATTCAAATTGAGCGAGATTACGACAACTTACCGCGTATCGAGTGTTACCCCAAGCAAATTAATCAAGCCTTCTTGAGTATCCTCACCAACGCGATCGAAGCGCTCAACCGTTGGCCTGATGCAAATAAAATCATTACGCTGCGCACGAAATGGATACCGGGCAGCGAAATCGAAGATCAAGATAGAGTGCAAATTGCCATTCGAGACAACGGACCCGGAATTAAACTGGACATTCAGCCCAAAATTTTTGAGCCGTTCTTCACGACCAAAGAGATTGGTCAAGGTCGAGGCTTAGGTCTAACGGTGAGCTATCAAACAATTGTCAGCCAACATCACGGTCAATTAGAGGTTAGCTCTCAACCTGGTCAAGGTGCACAATTCCTGCTGGAAATTCCGATCCGCCATCCCAAAGCGTCAGCCTCTGAGTTGCCTTTGCCTACGCCGCTAACCGTCGTTTCTCAGGCTAAATCTCCCCGACAAAAGACACAGCCCGTAGCCGCCTTAACCAACAGCGGATGTTAGGATGGGTTCGATTATGGAGTTTTTAACTAATAGCTACAAGCTATTAGTTACGTGCTAACCAAAGAACCGTCAGATGCTTATGAATGCTGTCCCTCGCTCAGTTGTGCCCCAACCCCATCGGTCTAGAAGACCCGCTACTAACTCAAGGGTAATGCGATCGAGGGCAGCGCTCTCGTCAACTGTTACTAGTATGCCGTCCAAAACGGCTAGACAAAAGGTAGAACGACTCGACGCCTCGCAACGGCTAACACCAGCTTGGCTCTCTCCGCTACTATTTATCCAGCGCAGCTCTGACGTTGTTTCGTTCGTACTGATTACTTCTACCCTAGCTCTTTACTCTTGGACTGTTTATACCCAGCAGCAGTGGGCGCAAGAGTACCGTAAACTAGAAAATCTGCAACGCGACGAGCGGCACCTAACGACGACCAATGCTGTAATAAAAGACCAACTGGCTCAACAAGCTGAAAAGCCCGCTACGGGTCTGGTTACTCCCACCCCAGCTAACACAATTTTTCTCCCACCCGCACCCCAGCGTAAATCCAATACTGCCCCAACCCAGATGGCTAACCCAGAGCCAGCGGCAAAGGCTCCTCTAGGGTATTAGGTACAATGAATCATGCATTATGAGGTAAGAGAGTCCCCTAACTCAAAACTCAAGGCAGCTCAGGGAGAGTTGCCACCACAAAGCTCAAAACTCCCTCAAAAGCGCCGGTTCAGATTGCTGCTGGTTTGGGGAGTAATGATAGGGGCGGGAATGGGGCTATTGGTTAATTTGTATCGATTGCAAGTGGAACAGGCTCCGATGCTGGAGGAAAAAGCACGGCATCAGCAGATGGTCTATATGCGTCCCTTTGTGCCTCGACGCCCAATTGTCGATCGCACGGGGAATGTTTTAGCGGTCGATCGCCCCGTATATACGCTCTACGCTCACCCGAAGCTGTTTAAGAAATCCAAGCAGGAGATGGCAGCATTGCTAGCTCCGATGCTGAGCAAGACTTCAGCCGAGTTGGAGAAGCTGTTTAATAAAAAAACGAGCGGCATTGATCTGGGTCCTCCTCTGACAGAAGCAATAGCTGACCGAGTGGCTAGGCTCGACGCAGATGGTTTAGAGCTTATTCAACAGTACTCCCGCCTTTATCCCCAGCAAGATTTGGCAGCAGATGTCGTGGGCTACGTTGATGTCGATCATCGCGGTCAGGCAGGTCTGGAATATTCTCAAGAGAATTTACTAGAACGTGTCGTTCGGACGATCCGACTCAATCGTGCCGGGAATGGGGCGTTGATGCCCGACCATGTCCCTAATGGTTTTTTACACTTCGATGACCTGCGGTTGCAACTGACCCTCGACAGTCGCCTGCAAAGGGTAGCTCGTTTTGCTCTTAAGCAAAAAATCAAGGAGTTTGGGGCGGAGCGCGGCACTGTTATTGTGATGGATGCGCGGGATGGTTCTCTGTTATCGCTGGTGACAGAACCAACCTACAACCCGAATCAGTACTACAACTTTAATGTCGGTCTATTTAAAAACTGGGCGCTGACAGACTTGTACGAACCCGGTTCGACGTTTAAGCCACTCAACGTTGCGATCGCATTAGAAACAGGTGCAATTCAACCCGATAGTCGGTTCTACGATACAGGTCAGATTCAAATCGGTAAGTGGTCGATTGCCAACCATGACTTTGAATCCAAAGGCAGTATGGGACTCCTGAGTGTAAGCCAGATTCTGGAATATTCCAGCAATATAGGCATGGTTCGGCTCATACAACAGATGAAGCCGGAGCTTTACTATAACTGGCTAGAAAAGCTAGGGTTGGGACAGAAGGTTAAGATTGACTTACCCTTCGAGGCATCAAGTCAAATTAAGAGTCGCCAGCAATTTACGTCAGCACTCGTTGAACCCGCAACAGCGTCCTTCGGTCAAGGCTTTTCTTTAACAGCCATCCAGCTTGCTCAACTGCACGCCATTTTGGCAAATGGAGGCAAGCTAGTGACTCCCCATGTTGTTCAGGGACTGTTTGATACAAAAGGACAACTGTATTGGCAGCCAAGCTTCCCAGCACCGCGACCCATCTTCTCACCGACAACGACCCAAACGGTGCTCAAAATGATGGAACGTGTTGTCAGTGAGGGCACTGGCAAAAATGTCCAAATTCCAGGATATCGGATTGCTGGCAAAACGGGTACGGCTCAGAAAGCTAGTCCTACAGGCGGCTATTACACCAACGCTAAAGTAACCAGCTTTGTTGGCATTTTTCCTGTGGAAGCTCCCCGCTACGTGATAGTCGCTGTAGTAGATGACCCAAAAGGAGATGTTTTTGGTTCAACCGTTGCGGCACCAGTTGTCAAGTCGGTGGTGGAAGGTCTAATTGGGATTGAGCGAATTCCACCCAGTTCGTCAACACGGGCAACACCGTAGAGTCGTGGTCAATTAAGCTGAGAGACTAGTACCGCTATCTTGGAGGTCAAAAGTCAAAATTCAAAACTCAAAAAGCCTTATTTCTAGCTTTTGAGCAAGTTTTCAGATAGTAGTCTCATTTGCGCCGGAATGTACTAGGCGATCGCAAAGCGTGGATAGTGATCATAAAATTTCGGTGGACATAGCAAGAGAAAAACCACTTTGACTCTCAAACTTTATTTCCTCCGCCACGGACAAACAACTTTCAGTCGGAACAATGCCTTTTGCGGTTCCTTAGATCCAGGACTCACCTCAGAAGGCATGGAAATGGCAGAGGCTTTTGCCAAAGCTTATGACTCAATTTCTTGGACGGCAATTTTTTGTAGTCCAATGGGACGAACTATAGCGACAGCTAAACCCTTGTGTGACGCAATTGGTATAAAGCCAGAACTAAGGGAGGGATTAAAAGAAATCGACTATGGCAACTGGGAAGGTCAGACTCCAGAAACAGTTAGCCGTGATTACCACGATGACTACATTCGTTGGTTAGCTGATCCAGCTTGGTATCCACCCACTGAAGGGGAACTGGCTGTTGCGATCGCTTCTCGCGCCTTGCAAGTGATTGAAGAAATCAAGCACAGTTACACGACAGGCAATATCTTGATTGTCTCGCACAAAGCCACGATTAGGATTATGCTGTGTAGCCTGCTGGGAATTGATGTCGGACGCTTCCGCTATCGCTTGGGATGCCCCGTCGGGTCAGTTAGCATTGTTGAATTTGGCGCTCATGGGCCACTACTTCACGCTTTAGCCGATCGCACCCATCTAGATGAGCGTCTGCGTACCTTACCGGGAACTTGAAAGTCGGGAATGGGGTTAAAAAATCCCAAATCAGCACTTTTGCAAGAGGTTTAATATGGCACTGCCCGATCCGAACGGCATTGGGTTAGCTGTGAGATTTTTTCTCACGTAAAGCCAAGAGAACAAAACTCCAAAGCGTTGCCGTCGGCAGAACCCACGGCAATACGACGGCTGCACTAATGTAAAGCTGTAAGCTCGCCAGTCCATAAATAGCTGTCCCAGAAGAGAGCAGCAACATCCATTTGCTACGTTTGTCAGATAAAAGAAATAGGAATAGCTTCTGTCTCTCCTTGGCTTTTTCCTCTTTTTCGTCCTTTAATGCCAGTGCTATCACCTTCCCTAACAAGGCGGCTACTACCACTAACCAAGGGTCAGGAATTGGAATCACTATCCGCTGATTTAAGAAATGGTGAACCATGTAGGCGTGAGCTTCACCGCCTAGGAATACTTCACGCCGATCAGGGGGAGTTGCCTGAGAGCGCCAGTACTCAACGGCGGCGGGTAGCGGCAAATTATCTTTACCATCACCGAGAACTCCAGCCTCTTCATAACCTCCTGGTGCAATCAGCACCACTGGCGGTTGCTCCTGGCGTAGTGTGGGAGAATCAGCCGGAGTTTCCAGCAATTGCCAAGCTGGGATGCGCTTATAAACTTGCTCCGGCGGAATTGAGAAGTCAAAGATGGGTTGCAGCCACATTTGCTTCAACCAATAAGAAAAGGTTGTGAGGGGCTGCAATCGATCTTTGGGCGAGAAAACAGTCTTATAATCCTTACCCGTGGTAGCGGCGACGTAGGTTTTCACCTGAGAGAGCAAATCCGTTGAGGATTGCAACTGCGGTGACGGCGAGTTACTCGATTTCTCAACGTTTAGCTGGTGAGCTAGCGCTAGTAGGTACGCTAAAGTCGGACGGCGAGCGGCAGAATCATGGGTCGGCTGAACTCTTATATGGACTGGGCGATCGCCAATCCCGCGCATATCGCCTTGTAAACTCCAGTTGGGGTGAGCCAGCTCAGGTAATGCCTCATCCCAGCCTTCAGGATCTTGAGGCTTGCCTTGAGGTTTACTGGCGAAGACAAACCAGGTTTCCTGCTTTTGCACCGATTTGCGGATGGCTTCGGCAAGTTTTTGGTCGTTTTGTTGTTGATGGCGATCGAGAAGATAATCAAGACCGATAACTTTGGCATTTGTTGCCGAGAGCTTGTTGATTAGAGCCGCGATATATCTGCGATCTAGAGGATTAGGGACAGAGATTTTTGCCTTTTTGATGGATGCCTCATCAATTTGCACCAGCAGCACGGGAGGCGGCTGGGTGGCGATCGGAACTTGATGGGTGAGTTGGCGATAGAGTGCCTGGACTAATACTCGTTGCTCTAATAAGAAGCTTTGTACGGGAAGCTGCCAGCTCATTAATACTAAAGCTCCTAGAGCGATCACTTCTTTTCTGTTCGGCAACAAACCCTTTACCTTTTCTATGAATCCAAAGGGTTTGAAGTGAAACGGCTGTGCATCGGGATGCCGAAATAGGGAAGGAATTAGGTATGCACTCGGATAAGTAAGGTGCTTATCTAGCTTGAGGTACTGACAAGCGCCTTGCAATGCCTCGTGAACATCCTTGTACTCTGCCAGACATTGGAGAAACGGCACCAGAAACTCTTGGGCAACGCGATTGTGAACGGGTTCTCGCATCACTGCTACCTGACTCAACCCCAAGTTAATTAAGGAGTTGGCAAGGCTGAGTCCACTACAGGAGTTAAATAGAGCAAACTGCAATCCCCGTTCTTTAGCGATTGTCAGGGGTTGGGCGAGTTCATTTAAGAATAGGGAAACGCCAGGAGCGATCGCTAATTCTCCTCCAGTCAGTGCTGTTTCATTACTGTGTCCGGCAAAAAACAACACCTCCCAACCCCGTTCGTCAGTAATAGCCTTGACAATTTCAGCTTTTAGTGAATTAATATCTTTTCCCGGCTGCCAGCCCACAAATTCAACTTCAGCAACAGGATAAAGCGATTTTACCGCCTCCTTGTCAGCTTGAAAATTTAAGCCCGTGTCATCGCCCAAAATTACCAAAACCCGCGCTTTGCGATCGCGATTTGGAGGGGCAACTGTTTTCCCCTGAATATTTAAGGGCGTGCGGACAATCCGAATCCTCCCTTTAGCGGCAAATTCCGTGCCAATTTCCCAAGCTTCCCACGGCAATCGCGCCAGATCGAGGGGGTTGCAAGAGAGGAAAACATCAACAGGCGGTGCATCGCTTTGCCTCTCCCCTTCTCTAACCGCTTGGGCAAGAGTTGAGCGAATTTCATACAACTCACTAGAGCGCAACCATTGATAAAATTCATACAATAGTTTGGCTTCTGCCTCCACCAGTTTGGCGTGCCAATCAACCGGAGGTGGAGCAATGTTGCCCTTAGCTGCGACTCGCCCACGTAATGCCGTTTTATAAAAACTCAAATAATTAGTGTTCCATTGCTGGTAGTGTGCTAGGAGTATTTCGGGGAAAGGCACTTCCACGTTAAGTCGCTGCCCTTGTCCCCAAGACAACTCAAATAGACAAACTTGTTCAACTCGCTGAACTTTTAGGTGGAACACAGAAGCAGTTTGGCTCATGGCTTACAGTTGTCTTTTATAAGAATTAACCGATTTCCCTCACAACCCGTTCCCAATCAAAATAAATGGTGCCCAATAGTAAGGATGGCTGAGGCGATTGGCTACCTCTGGCGCTAGCTCATCGCGAATGACTTTCTGTACTGCAATCAAGCTTCCTCGCTGCTCACCTAGTGCTTTATCGTTGCCAGTAATAAGAGCAATTTGAGCTTGTCGGAGGGCTTCAGCTTTTGTCAACTTGCCATTGTCCAACACCCCGTAGAAGGCTTTCATTAAGGCTTGTGTACCGCCATCGTCAACTGACCATAAAGAAGCAATAGAAGCCCTCGCACCCGCTTCTTGCATCAGGTAACCAAAGCCCAAAATCTCTTCCCCGTTGCCTAACTTGCCACCAAGTCCCGTTTCGCAGGCACTCAACACAACTAAATCGAGGTTCGTGAGCGTCCACTTTTCCACATCGCTGAAGGTGGCGCGATCATTATTACCAAATACAATGAACGAGTCCTCCGGCTTTCCCGTAACAAAGGCGGCATGAGTAGCCAGGTGGAGAATAGAATAACCGCTCATACGGTCTAAGGTTTCATTTTGGTTGAAGTCGCGACCGAGTAGTTTGGTAGTGCCTGGAACTGTAGTGGCTAGGTTTTCGACTTCCTTTCCCGCAGAGGGCAAACTGTTGAAGTTGTAGGTGCGATCGCCTACTTTGACGGTTGCTGCTTGAGTCAAAGCACCTGCTAAAATCTTCAGGGCTTGGGGTTCTCGATTGAAGTTAGTCAGGCTCAGAGCAGTAATGTTATTGACGCGGTATTTCTGCACGAGCCATTGGTTGCCGTCGTAGAGAGCAGCTAGAGGAATGTAGCGCAGTTGTCCGTCGGGGGCATAGATAATAGTTTTGGCGTTGGCTTCCTTGAGGGTGGCTTCAATGGGTTGGATCAGCCAGTTGTAGAGTTTTTCAGCGGGTTCTGTTGCATTAGATGCTGGATTGGTCAAGGCCGAGCGAAAGTCGGCAATGACGCGGTTGAGTTCCTCCCGTTTTACAGGTACGGGGCGACGGATGGGAGGCGCGTAGGGAGTGACGAGTACGAGTTCCAGGCGGTCATCAAGAATTAAGGGATACAGTAAAACGGCGTCTTGCTTGAGTTGCTTGAGTCCTTCCTGTAATTGCGTCAGCGACTTTGGGTTGAGGTTTTCGCCGCCAGTGGTACGGCTCAATTGCTGCACAAGGGCGACGACTTCGGGAGTGCGGATGAAGTCGAGGATTTCTGCTTTAATTTTCCGCTGGTCGGCTTCGAGTTGACGCCTGCGGGTTTCTTGCACAGAGGTGCGAGAATTTTCTGGAATCTTTTGCAGTTGTTCTAGTTCTTTGCCCAGTTGAACAACTTGGGTAAGTTTGGCGTTGTATTGAGCTAGGAGTTGCTGTTCGGGTGGTAGATAGTCAGTTCCTTGCTGTGTTTGTTGGTTGCCGCGCACGTTGCGGAGGTAATCGCCGAGTTCTTGAAGTTTGAGCAAGTCGAGGACTTGTTGTGCTTCGAGGATTCGGTCTTGTTTGAGGAGGAGGTCAGCTAGACGGCGGTAGGTAGCTGCAACGGTTTCCGTGTAAGACTGCTGTTGCTCTTTAGGTAGTACCCGTAAATCTTGCCGAATCGTCTCTCGAATATTAACCGATTGCTTGAAGAAAACAATCGCTAATTCTGGCTGATTCTGTTGGTCTAGCAGATAACCGATATTGCTGAGGCTGGTTCCTTCATTCTCACGATTACCAATTTCCCTGACAATGGCTAAGGATTGCTGAGAGAACTCCAACGCTTTGGAGTACTGTTTCAGGCTACGGTAACCTTCTGCAATATTGTTGAGAGTTACCCCTTCCCCCGCCCTGTCACCAATTTCTCGGCGAATTGCTAAAGCTTGTTGATAAAATTCCAAGGCTTTAGGGTACTGCTTTAGTTCACGGGAAACTGCCCCGATATTGTGAAGAGTTGTTCCTTGCCCCGCCCTGTCGCCAACTTCTCGGTTGATAACTAAAGCTTGTTGATAAAACTCTAATGCTTTGGGGTACTGTCCCAAATTGTCGTAAACAATCCCCATGTTGTTGATTGTGTTTCCTTCCCCCGCCCTGTCGCCAACTTCTTTGCGAATGGCTAAAGCTTGACCAAAGAACTCTAGCGCTTTGGGGTATTGTCCCAGGCTTTGGTAAACTCCCCCAATGTTGTTGAGGGTTGCTCCTTCCCCCGCCTTATCGCCAACTTCTTTACGAATTGCTAAAGCTTGGCTTAAGAACTCTAACGCTTTGGAGTATTGTCCCAGGCTTTGGTAAACGAATCCGATGTCATTGAGGGTTCTCCCTTCCCCCGCCTTATCGCCAACTTCTTTACGAATCGCTAAAGCTTGGCTTAAGAACTCCAAGGCTTTGGCGTACTGTCCCAGACTGTCGTAAACTCCCCCAATGTTGTTGAGCGTTGTCCCTTCCATTGCCTTGCTGCCAATCTCTGTAAAAATGGCTAAGGCTTGGCTAAAGAACTCCAAGGCTTTGGGGTACTGTCCCTGGTTCTCGTAAACTGCGCCAATATTGTTGAGAGTTACCCCTTCCCCCTCCTTGTCGCCAACTTCTTTGCGAATCGCTAAAGCTTGGCTAAAAAACTCCAAGGCTTTGGGGTATTGTCCCAGGCTTTGGTAAATTGTCCCAATATTGTTGAGGGTTGTTCCTTCCCCCGCCCTATCGCCAACTTCTTTATCAATGGCTAAAGCTTGGCTTAAGAACTCCAGTGCTTTGGGATACTGCCCTAGGTCACCGTAAACATTCCCAATGTTGTTGAGGGTTGCCCCCCGTCCCTCCGCCTTATCGCCAACTTCTCTCTTGATGGCTAAAGCTTGCTGATAGAAGTCTAAGGCTTTAGGATACTGCCCCTGTTGTTGGTAAACCAATCCAATGCCGTTGAGAGTCCTCCCTTCCATTTCCCGATCGCCGACTTGTTTGTGAATCGCTAAAGCTTGCTGGGAGATCTCTAGCGCTTTAGGATACTGTCCCTGGTTTTGGTAAACTTGCCCAATGTTGTAGAGGACTATCCCTTCCTTCGCCCGATCGCCAATTTCTCTGTACATAACTAAGGCTTGCTGAAAGAACTCCAGGGCTTTGGGGTACTGATCCAGATAGGTGTAAACTTCCCCAATGTTAGCGAGAGTTGATCCTTCGCCTTGACGCTCCCGAATTTCTCTAGCAATGACCAAGGCTTGCTGATAGAATTCCAATGCTTTGGAGTACTGTCGCAGGCTTTCGTAAACTGCTCCAATGTTTTTCAGGGTTATTCCTTCCTGATTGCGATCGCCAATTTCTCTAGCAATAACCAAGGCTTGCTGATAGGACTCCAATGCCTGCGGATATTGCTTCAAGTTGTAATAGACATCTCCAATGCTTTTGAAGGTAAGTGCTTCGCCTTGACGCTCCCGAATTTCTCTAGCAATTGTTAAGGCTTGCTGGTAATGTTCCAATGCCTGTGGGTATTGCTCCAGGTTTCGGTAAGCCTCACCCATGCTGTATAGAGTGTTGCCTTCTTGATAGCGATCTCCAATTTCTCTGTAAATGACCAAGGCTTGCTGATAGAACTCTAAGGCTTTGGGGTACTGTTCCAGCTTGTAGTGAACGGTCGCAATACTTTTGAGGGTAAGTGCTTCGCCTTGACGCTCCCGAATTTTTCTAGCAATGACCAAGGCTTGCTGATAGAACTCCAAGGCTTTGGGGTACTGTCGCAGACTTTCGTAAACTGCTCCAATGTTTTTCAGGGTTATTCCTTCCTGATTGCGATCGCTGATTTCTCTAATAATGACTAAAGCCTGCTGGTAGAACTCCAAGGCTTTGGGGTACTGTTCCAGGTTGCGGTAAACATCCCCAATGTTGTTGAGAATTCCCCCTTCGCCTTGACGCTCACCGATTTCTTTAACGATGACTAAAGCCTGCTGAAATTTATCCAGGGCTTCTCGAAATTGACCTTTGTTTACTAGCTGAAGTCCCTCTTGGTTCAGCCGCTGCGCCTCAGCGTTTCTGTCTTGGCTCGTTTGCGCCTGTGCTGCCAGAGGATCGAGATTCAAGGTAAGCGGGAAAAGGGGAGATGTCAGCGACAGCAGTAGCGTCGCCGTGGCAAGGCTGAGGTATCTAAGAGGGTAGTGCATTCTTCTAGTCCTACAGCCAGGAGGAAAGCAGATTGCTGGCTCAATATTTTATATCTCTCATCAGAGGGAGGTTATGCAATAATTTTTGCGATCGCTATAACTTGAGCTGACTAGGGAAAGAGCGATCGCTTCTCACTGCCTTCAACTCATGTTAATCTGCGATTCGATAAATACTATCGAATACCATGTTCAAAAACATTAAAAACCCTAGAGTTAGTCAAAAAAATTCTATTAAAATCTCTCAAATAGCTCGAAAGAATAAACTTATAATCAGCTTTTTGCTTTCTCTAACTCTTATCATCGGTAGTGCTTCAGCTCAAACCACACCCTTCTATAACCCAACTGATATATTTCATCCGGTTATCGCTCGAAACGGTATGGTTGCCTCTCAGGAACGCTATGCCACCGAGGCGGGTTTAGCTGTCTTAAAAGAGGGTGGAAATGCTGTTGATGCGGCTGTGACAATTGGCTTTACACTAGCTGTTACATTACCGGAAGCTGGCAATATTGGGGGTGGCGGTTTCATGCTGGTACATATGGCAAAAGATAACCAAACCCTTGCCATTGATTATCGAGAAAAAGCACCTAAAGCCGCCACCCGTAATATGTTTCTTAATGCCAATGGTGAAGTTGACCCCAAAAAGTCTCGATTTAGTTATTTAGCTGTTGGAGTTCCTGGTACGGTAGCTGGATTAACAATGGCGTTGGAAAAATATGGAACAATTTCTCTAGAACGTGCCTTGAAACCCGCTATTGAGTTAGCAGAAAAAGGCTTTCCCGTTTATGAAGGGTTGCATAATTCTCTGATTGCTGCCAAAGTTCAAATGCAAGCTTCTCCTGCGAGTATGGCTATTTTTTATAAGCCAGGAGGAGTTGCTTATGAAGTGGGCGAAATGCTGGTTCAAAAGGATTTAGCTAAAAGTTTGAGGCTGATTGCCAAAGAGGGTACTCAAGCATTTTACCAAGGTGCGATCGCTTCTGCAATTGTTGCTGATATGCAAGCCAATGGTGGCTTAATTACCAAAGAAGATTTAGCTGCCTATCAACCTGTCATGCGCAAACCGATTCGCGGCACTTATCGGGGATATGAAATTGCTTCAATGCCACTTCCCAGTTCGGGTGGCGTTCATTTAGTGCAGATGTTGAATGTTTTAGAAGGATTTCCCATTCGTGAACTCGGACATAACACCGCTCAAACGATTCACTTAATGGCAGAAAGTATGAAACTGGCTTATGCAGACCGCTCTAAATTTTTAGGGGATTCTGACTTTGTACCTGTCCCAGTTGTCGGCTTAACTTCAAAAAGCTATGCCAATGAATTGCGCCGTAAAATTAATAGAAATCGAGCAACCCCAAGTTCGGAAGTTGCTCCTGGAAATCCTAATCAATTTAGCGAAAGTACCAATACAACTCATTACTCGGTCATGGATAAGTATGGCAATGCTGTTGCCAATACTTACACCTTAAACTTAGCTTATGGTACAAGCTTAACAGCCACTGGAACTGGCATTTTGCTGAACAATGAAATGGATGATTTTTCAGCCAAGTCTGGTGTACCGAATGCTTTTGGGTTAGTGGGAGGAGAATTTAACGCTATTGAACCGGAAAAAAGAATGCTCAGTTCGATGACGCCAACTATTGTGATGAAAGACGGGAAACCTTATCTCGTAACGGGGAGTCCAGGTGGCAGTCAGATTATCACCTCAGTTTTACAAGTGATTATGAATGTAATCGATCACAAAATGAATATTACTGCTGCTACTAATGCAATTCGGGTGCATCATCAATGGCTACCTGATGAACTTCGAGTAGAACAGGGCTTGAATGGTGACACAAGGCGTCTGTTAACTGAGAAAGGACATAATATTGCCGTTAAAGATGCAATGGGTAGTACTCAAAGTATTATGCACATTGGCAACTCTTTTCAAGGCGCTTCTGACCCACGTAGACTCGGTGCTTTAACTTTAGGATACTAATACCATTTCACGTTATTGGCGATACAGAGGAAACTATCTAGCAACGGAGCCTGGGAAATTCGTAATAGGGCAGAAATTCTCTAGTTTCAAAAGGAGAGTTTATAGGTATTAAGCCTTTAGTGAATTGGTATCATTCTTTTCAAGTACCTAAGTTCACGAAAGTAATTTTGAATTCTGTGCCTCGGCTTTCGTCAATTTCCATTTGACCGTGAATCTGTTGAATCAAAGCCTGGATGAGCTGAAAACCGACCGACTCTGCCTCAGAAAGATTTGAAAGTTCAGGAAATTTTAGGCCATCATTCCCGACAATTAGCCTAACTTGCTGGGCGTTCTGTGGACTTGCTACGCCCACTGTATTGAGTTCGACCCAAATTGAACCTCTGCTATTTCCTGGAAATCCATGTTTTAAAGCATTTGAAACTAACTCATTGATTAGTAATCCGCAGGGAACCGCCGTGTCGAGATTGCACAACACTTCATCCAGTCTGAGTTGCAAGGTGATGTCGTTGGGATTGAGAGTATAGGTTTGGATCAGGTGAGTGGTTAGGTTGTCAATATAGTCAGCTAAGTTTACCTGAGCCAAGCTCTCAGAGCGATAAAGCTTTTGGTGGACTAAGCTAATAGACTTGACTCGATTCTGAGTAATCTGGAACGCTTCTAGAGTTTGTGGTTGCTGGATGTGGGAAGCTTGGAGGTCAAGCAAACTGGAGATAACTTGTAAATTATTTTTGACGCGGTGGTGAACTTCTTTGAGTAGAGCTTCTTTTTCCTGCAAGGATAATTTGAGTTGTTCCTCTGCTTGTTTGCGTAGCGTAGCCGCCGCTTTGGCATCGCTAATATCACTATCAACGGTAGTAACAACCCAACAATCCGCTACCTCATCTCGTTGAGAGAATACACTTGCCGAAAACCAGCGTAAAGTTCCGTCTTTGTGCCAAAATCGGTATTCTACCCGGATTGGACGCTCGGCAAAAATGTCCTCAAAACCTGGCAGAATCACGGTGTCTAAATCTTCAGGCAAAACTCGTGACATCCAAAGAGTTTTGTCAGTCATTAATTGTTCTGGCGTGTAGCCGTAGAGTGCTTCAGCTCCAGATGAATAGTAATCATATTCCCACTCTCGATTAGCGAACAAGCGGAAATTGGCAATGACAGCGATCGCACTGTTGAGAATGGTGCTAAGTTTAGCTTCAGACTGTCTCAGAGCCGCTTCCGTTCGCTTGAGATTGGTAATATCTAGAATCGTGCCTGTTGTACCCAAAACATTACCCGCCTCATCCCGTAGCGCGATCGCATTAATGCTGCCATAAAACAGCGTCCCGTCTTTGTGCAGATACTCGGCTTCATGCTGAATTAAGCATTCACCTGCTAAGACACGCTCAAATACCTCCCGCTCTTTTTGAGCCTGTTCTGGGGTAGTGAACTCGCTGAACCTGCGTCCGAGCAACTCTTCGGGTTCATACCCATGAAGTTGTTTGACGGCTTGATTGACGAAGGTGAACCGTCCTGCGG
>JALYGX010000235.1 GCA_030776905.1 Cyanobacteriota bacterium
GCCTAGAGTCGGTTATCGCCGACCCGCAAGCGCCTTGCTTAGAGGAAGAACTCTCGATTATGGCGCAAGAGCTGGGGGGATTGGGCGAAATGCTCCAGCTAGAGGCGTTTACACAACTGTGTGAATCAATTCTCTCTCATCTGGAGGCGGCCCCAGATCAGGTCAGAGAAATCGCTCAAGTTTCGCTCTCTGCTTGGAGGCGATCACAAGCGTTGGTACTAGTCGGTCAAGTGGGTAGCTTGCCGACGGCGCTTGACATCAAGCTAGAAGCGCCTACGAGATCTCACCCTCACTCCACCCTCCCCACCCCAACCGAGGTGGTAGAAGAACCTGCGTTCGACGACGTATTTGCCGTTGACTTCGACATCTTTAGCCCCGCCGCCCAAGTCCAGCACGCCTCGCTCATCGAAGAGGACTTGTTTGACGAACCAGTGGTTTGGCAAGAGGCAACTGCTCAGGTTTCTCCCGATGTCCAAATCGATTTCTCCACCCCAACCGAGGTGGTAGAAGAACCTGCGTTCGACGACGTATTTGCCGTTGACTTCGACATCTTTAGCCCCGCCGCCCAAGTCCAGCACTCTTCGGCAACCGATAGCGTTACCCCAATCGCTCCGATTGAGCTGTCAAGAGAAGAGAGTTCGACGGATGAGGTGTTTGACGAACAAGCCGATGCAGCCCAAACGAGTGCCTCTCTTTCACGAGAAGTCCAAGCGGATAAGCGTGAAGTCTCCTTAGACGACTTCAACTGGCAATCGAGTAAACCCAACTCTGCCTCTAGATCGCAACCCAAAGAAACTCAGGAAAACACGGTTCGTATTCCCGTCCGGCAACTGGATCGACTCAACGATCTATTTGGGGAACTCACCATCGAACGTAACGGACTCAGCTTGCACCTGGCACGGTTACGGAATTTGATGGAAAACCTTAGCCGTCGCGTTAGCAACCTGGAGCAGTCGAATAGTCGCATCCGAACTGCTTACGATACCGTTACGACTCATAGCGCTATCCCCACTGTCCGTCAGCCGTCGCTGGTGACGACAAGCGCCCCGTTGAGCGGAGGGGGGTCACCACCTAAATCACGCTATGGCAGTTACTTTGATGCATTCGATGCTGGTAATAGCCCAGCCGGTCGTCCTGGACTTGACGATAGCGCGCTCAACCTCAACAGCGGGTTTGATGCCTTAGAAATGGATCGGTACAACGATCTACACCTGCTGTCGATGGAAGTGATGGAAACCATCGTCCAGGTTCAAGAAGTCACGAGTGATATTGGACTGAGTCTTGAGGAAACCGACCAAACCGCACGGGAGTTAAACCAAACCGCCAAGCAGCTACAAACCAACCTCACACGGCTACGGATGCGCCCCTTGTCTGAGTTAGTGGGGCGATTTTCCAGAGCCTTGCGAGATCTTTCGTTGGAGTACGGAAAACTTGCCGAACTCAAAGTTTTAGGGAAGGGGACTCTAATTGATCGCAGCATCTTGGAGGCGCTTAGTGACCCCTTGATGCATCTGGTGCGTAATGCCTTCGACCACGGGATTGAAGACCCTGCAACTCGCTCATCTCAAGGGAAACCCGCTCAAGGGGTAATTGAAATTAAAGCGGCGCACCGGGGTAACCAGACGATTATTACGGTCAGTGATGACGGGAATGGCATCAACCTCAACAAAATCCGGGCGAGGGCGGAAGCGATGGGGTTGGATGCGGGGTTACTCGCTGCTGCAAGTGAGGATGAATTGCTCTCGCTGATTTTTGAACCCGGTTTTAGCACCGCCGACCAAGTTACTGCCCTTTCGGGTCGAGGCGTGGGGATGGATGTGGTTCGCAACAACCTTAAATCTATCCGTGGCGACATCCGTGTGGATACTCAGCCTGGGCGAGGAACAACCTTTACGCTGACGGTGCCATACACGCTTTCCGTGGCGCGAGTCTTGCTTGTGGAAAGTAATGGAATGCTGCTTGCCTTTCCTACAGATGCGATCGAGGAGATGCTCTTACTGAATCCCGACCAGGTGTTGACTACTCCTGGGAACGAAGTTCTCAACTGGGAAGGGGAGATGGTTCCCCTAACAAGGCTTAGCTCGTGGCTAACATTTTACTGCCCACGCAAAGGCGTCGCAACACCAGAAGGCGTACCGACGATTAGTGTGCCAACGGTGCTAATGGTGAGTCAAGGAGAGCAGTTGCACGCGCTCGTCTGCGAGCGCTGTTGGGGTGAACGGGAGGTGGCTATCCGCAAAGTTGAAGGCACCCTGACTATGCCTCCTGGTTTCGCCAGTTGTACAATTCTCGGCGATGGTAAAGTTGTTCCACTTGTTGATGCCAATGCGCTGCTTCGCTGGGTTGCTCAAGAGGCGGCGTCCACGAGTCCGCGCGTGATTGATAATCACGCGCGTGTGTCGTCGTCGCCAAATCCTTTGGCGCTCAAGGAGTCACGAGATGGAGCAGATAACCCACCCGCAACGCCTCTACCGCACTCGCAAAAAGACACCATTCTCGTTGTTGATGACTCGATTAATGTCCGCCGATTTTTAGCCTTGGCTTTAGAAAAAGCCGGGTATTTGGTGGAACAGGCTAAAGATGGTCAAGATGCGGTTGAAAAACTGCTGGGTGGATTGCAGGTTTCAGCCGTTATTTGTGACATTGAGATGCCTCGTCTCGATGGTTATGGCTTTTTGGCTCGAATCAAATCCGACCCGGCATACGAGCAATTACCAATTGCGATGCTAACGAGTCGCAGTGGGGAAAAGCATCGCCAACTAGCAATGACTTTGGGGGCTGCCGCCTATTTTTCTAAGCCTTACAATGAGCGGGAGTTATTACGAACGATGAAGCAACTCATTACGTAAGAGAGTGAGCTATTCCCCACGCCCGACATAATGGCGACCTTAGAGGGCTTCGTATTGTACCAAATCGCTACGAATGCTGAATGCTTTTTCTTGGTCATTGGTCATTAGTCATTGGCTGCCAGTGACCAATGACTAAAACGAGTCAATTCTTTCTGTTAAATTATGGCTGTTTTTTCTCCTCTTACCTCCCGACGAGCTAGCAATCGCAAAGCTGAAGCCACCCAACAACTAATTGTTTTTCGCCTTTATAATGAAGGGTTTGCCCTGCCAATTCGAGCCGTCCAAAAAGTTATTCCTATGGGTAATATTTATGGCGGTTCACAGGGCGCAGGAGTGGGACTGACACTGTATCAAGATCAAGAATTACTCGTTATTGACGTAGAACATCGAATTTTTCGGAGCGCACCAAGCTCGTATTCGCCCAAGCCAGCGCTTCCTCCTCAAGGGCAAGAAGAACAGCCCGACATTACGCTCGCAGGCTTCCTCCTGATTGTCCAAAGCCCTCAAGGGAAACTGGTAGGGTTACCGATTGATTCACCACCTTCGTTGCAACGTGTACCGGAGTCGGCATTTACTCCCTTAACGTCAACTTATATGGCAGAGGGGAATATTCGATGTGTCAGTGCGCTGATTCTTCAAAATAATGATGAACCGCCTCTATTTTTGCTCAACCCAGAAAAGCTTGTTCAGCCCCAACAGGCTTTACCGGGAACCACATTCGCCCAAGAGAGAGGGTAGGATTCGTGGTAAGTTGTTGGCGGAAAGATTGATTATCGCAAACGTTTATGAGTGCGATCGCACCAGTGCCCGACTCCGCTACCCGACTCGATTTCTCCCCCAAAGAAGCGTCATCACTCGTAGAGAGACTGCTGGCGGATAAGCGCAGCGCTCATACTCAAAAAGCCTATGCCAAAGATCTCAAAGATTTCTTTCGGACGACAACAGGCTGTGAACCGACTCCCGATCTGGTTGCTGCTTTCCTAAGACTGGAAAGACTTGAGGCGAAAAGCGTTGTGTTGGACTATAAAGCCAAAATGATTGACCGGGGTTTGTCTGAGGCGACTGTAAACAGACGATTAGCCGCTATCCGGGCACTGGTTAACTATGCTTATGAAGCGGGACAGTGTGATTGGACACTCTCAATCCGTAACGAGAAGGTTAAGCCCTACAGAGACACTACAGGAATTAGCCGCGAGGCATACCGTCAAGTTCTAGCCGTTCTAGACAGAGAAACCTTGAAGGGGAAAAGGGATTTTGCCCTCTTGCGGCTTTTGTGGGATAACGCCTTACGTCGAGGGGAAGTATCGAATGCCAATATCAAGCATTTTGACCCGGAAGCCAGAACACTTAAAATCTACGGTAAGGGGAAAGGAACGCAAGCGGAAAGTATTGACTTGAGCCGACCGACGACAGCCGCTTTACTAGAATGGCTAGAGACTCGTGGGGAAGCCTCAGAAGAAGCCCCGCTATTTATTGCCTTAGACTATGCTAACGTTGGGCATCGTTTGACGGGTTCAGCGATCGCGTGGATAGTCAAACAGACTTGCCTAAAAGCGGGGATAACCAAACCGATGAGTCCCCACAGAATTCGACACTCTAGCATTACCGCCGCACTAGATGCGACGAATGGGAATGTTCGCAAAGTGCAAAAACTGAGTCGTCATGCCCAGTTAGATACGTTAATGATTTACGACGACAATCGGCAAAAGTGGCAGTTGGAAATAACAGACTTGCTAGCAGAAATGCTTTGACAAAGAAGTAGGGGAGGAGTCAGGAGTTCAGAACTTTTTCTGAGCTAAAGCCTTGCTTCAAAAAACCACTAACTATTAACTACTAACTACTAATTGTGGCGTGGCGTTTCCGAACGTACCGTGCAGGGGATAGCTTCCACGCCACCGCTTCTGTAAGAGAAAAAGTTGAGTCTCTTTTAGCGATTGCTTACTTCTTTAATCTTGCAGTTTTCCAAAATCAAGGGCTAACGTGGTGAAAGGCAATCTGTAAGATTGACTGGCTACCAAGTACCTTTCATTTATTCTCTCGCACGAGCAACCCGTGAGCCTATTTGTTGATATTGTCCTGTTTGTAATCGCGCTCCTCCTACTCATTCCCATCTCGGTTTTTTTTATTGAAAGCTGTGCCGCCTTCTTGCCAGGGCGACGCGAGGCTAAGGCGGCAGGGGAACCCCGACCTACGGTTGCTGTTTTAGTTCCAGCTCACAATGAAGCCTCAGGGATTGGGGCAACCCTGGAGACCTTACTGCCACAGGTGACAAGCCAAGATCGGCTTATTGTTATTGCCGATAATTGCAGTGATGAAACAGCAGCAATCGCTCGTACCGCTGGCGCAACCGTAATCGAACGAATTAATCATGAACAAAAGGGAAAAGGGTACGCCTTAGACTATGGCTTGCGGTTCATTGAAGCCGACCCACCCGATGTCGTTGTGATGGCGGATGCCGACTGTATTGTTCATGAAGGCGTAATTGATCAGGTTGCCCGACTCGCAAAGAAGGCGGCGCGACCTGTCCAGACAACCTACCTGATGGAACAACCCGCTAACCCAGGACCCAAGGATGCGGTTTCAGCGCTAGCGTTCATGGTCAAGAATTTAGTCCGTCCGAGTGGATTGGAGCGACTGGGGCTGCCCTGCTTGTTATACGGTACAGCAATGGCTTTCCCTTGGCCTGTGATTGCCTCCGCCCCCTTAGCGAGTGGCAATATTGTCGAAGATATGCAATTAGCGATCGATCTGGCGCTGGCTGGACATGCACCTGTATTTTGCTCGGAAGCCAAAGTAATTGGGCGTCTTCCGCAACAGAAGCAAGCAGCAGAAGGGCAACGAGTGCGATGGGAGCATGGTCATTTGCAGACACTGCAGACACAAGTTCCTCAACTACTCAAAGAGTCAATTCGTCAAAGACGTTTTGATTTGTTTGCGATCGCCTTGGACTTAAGCATCCCCCCAATTTCACTGCTAGTCCTGATCTGGACAGCCATCATGGCAAGTGCTTTACTAGCAGGAGCCTTAGGAGCCTCATGGCTTCCAGCTACTTTTTTAGCAATAGAAGGACTTCTCTTGTTTATTTCGATTGTTGGGGCATGGGCTAAGTTTGGCAGAGCCGACTTACCTGTGATGGCACTTTTGGCTGTACCAGCTTATATTCTGTGGAAGGTTCCACTCTATCTGGCTTTTCTGGTGCGACCTCAAACCAAGTGGATTAGAACAGAACGAGACCGAGTCGAGGCTCCAGAATCTTAACGAGCCTTGCGTAGAACAGCTAGCCCAAAAATGGGGAGTTCTATCAAGTCCGGTTGTACAATCACAAAATAAAAGTCAGGGTACAATTGCTCTCTAGCGATCGCTTGGCTGGGATAGGTTAACTCTCATGCGATCGCACTCAACTCTTTTGCCGGGATAGAGAGCAGCGAAGTCAAAGCGATTTGACTGTGAAATTGCCTTCAGACTTTTGTAGAGTGTTGACT